>JBDHYS010000081.1:0-6636 GCA_039811505.1 Paludibacteraceae bacterium
TAAAATTGGAAAATTAATCGGCGTGTAGTTTTTGTTTTTTGGTCCTATCACTTCGTGTTCTCTTCTGTATTTTGCTGCACAACGAGTTTTATTTCTGTCGCTATTTACTTGTGTCTCTTCGGTGTAAGTAAAGCCTTCTGGTGCAACTACTCCGGGGTGAAGTTTTCCGTAATAATATTTTCTTCCCGTTACCGGTTTATCGCCAACAGTGGAAAAAGTATATTCGTAGTTTGCAATACTCCAATCGCCACGAGTAGTATCCTTTTCTGATTCATACATTTCGTACAATTTCAATGATGCGTAAGCAAATTTATAACTGTAACCCGGATTTGCCATTCCCATTTGATTTTTATATTGTTCGCTTGATGAATAATCATTTGAACTTCCAAATCCTAATGTATTTCCTAATCTTCCTGCCGATTGTTCAACTGTTTTTCTATTTCCGGCTTCTTCCGCTTCCCAAATGCTCTCTAAAACACCGGTGCTATTGTATTTATCTTCACTGTAATCAAGAAAAACACGACTGAAATTTTTCACTAATCCATGAATCTGACTATCTTTCACCTCCAATGCCCAACGTTTTGCTTCGGCAAAGAATTTTTGTCTGTCAGGATGTGGAGTTGTTTTATCACGGAAATGTTCTCCGGCTCTAAACAAATAAATTCTTGCCAACATTCCTTTTGCAGCAGATTGTGTTACACGTCCTGTGTAAGGTAATTCTGTTGATTTGTAAAGAAACGGAATTGCGCCCACAATATCTTCAATTAATTTATCGTAAATGATTTGTTTATCCACTCTTGGAGCATCTAATCCAATAACTGTTTTTGTTGACTCCAATCTTAGTGGAACATCGCCCCAACCTTGTACCAAATGAAAATAGTAGAATGAACGCAAGAAGAGTGCTTCTGCGCGTATTCTTTCTCTAAATTCAGAGTTGATAGAGGAGTTTCTGTCTACATTTTCCAACAAGATATTAGCACGATTAATGCCTTCATACAAAATTCTCCAATAAGTAATAATGTATGCATTACTACTGCTTGCATTTGCACACAACATACTTGGTGATGGATTTGCTCTTTGATAGAATGTTAAGTCATCACCACCGGCATTATAAAGTGGATAATAATTGCCATAAAAATGCTCTTGCATTATTGGACTATAGACACCTGTTAAGTAAGCATCTATTTCGGATTCATTATTAAAATAAGTTTCAGGAGTTAATGTGTGAGGTTCTTTCATAAGAAAATCGGAACAAGACGAGAATTGTATCAGCATAAAAGCTACAAACAATCCTTTCACTCCAAAACTAAATATATTTTTCAAATTTATACTTTTCATTTTACTTATAGATTAAAAATTAAGGTTTAAACCCATATTGAACGACATTGCACGAGGATAAGCAGAAAAATCCAATCCCGGTGTAAGAGCAGAATTTCGGATAGAAACTTCAGGATCGTAACCGCTGTAATTTGTTAGCGTAAATAAATTTTGACCGGAGAAAAACACTCTTGCTTTCTTTAGATTCAATTTACTAATCAATTTTTTATCAAAGGAATAACCAACAGAAATTGTCTTCAAACGTATGTAAGACCCATCTTCAATAATTCTGGTTGAGAACAATTTATTTGATGTAGATGCACTTACACGTGGAATATTACTTTCCGGATTATCAAAAGTCCATCTGTCTGTGAAGGATGCAAATTGATTTAAATCGCGCCTTTTGTCGTATCCCGTCTCAAATAGAAGTTTGTTTGCATTCAGAATATCAGCACCATAAGCCCATTGAAAGAAGATACTTAAATCAAATCCTTTGTATTCAAAATTGTTTGTAAATCCTCCAATATGAACAGGCTCACCTCTTCCGATAAATGTTTGGTCGTTAGAATCAATAATTCCATCTTCATTCAAATCGGCATAACGTGGAAAACCGGGCTGTGTGTTATTTTCTGCTGTATAATTAGGGATTCCAGATTTCAGATAATAAGTTGTTCCGTCAAAATCAAAATCATCTAATTTATACGTTCCTTCGTAAATATAACCATACATCATACCAATTGGATGACCAATTTTTGCGATGTAGTTCGGTGATGTAAAGTTTTGATCAAAATAACCATTTGTAAGCATTGTCAGCTGATTTTCAGTTAATTCCAATACTTTATTTCTGTTGAATCCTATATTGAAGTTTGTTGACCAAGAAAAATCACGTGTTTTAATATTAATGGTATTGATTGTTATTTCGAGCCCTTGATTTTGGACTTTTCCCACATTTTTCATTGCACTTCCATGTCCAGATGAAAACGGCAAAGCGGCTCTTAACAATAAATCAGAAGTAACTTTATGGTACATATCCATTGTCAAATTAATTCTTTCTTTCAGAAATGTGAGATCCAAACCAATATTAGATTGAGAAGTTGTCTCCCATTTTAGATCTTTGTTAGCTAAACTTGTTGGAACAGCTCCAATTGCGACTACATTGTTATTGAATGGATAAATACCGTGCACCACATCATTGATTCCACTATAATTTCCTCTTGATGCCTGCAGTAATTCGATAAGAGCATACGTGTCGTATTCACCTACCCGATTATTTCCACTAACTCCCCAGCTCAAGCGAAGTTTTCCTGAATTTAGAATGTTTTTGTATTGTTGCATAAAATCTTCTTCCGTAAAATTCCAAGCAAATGAAGTAGATGGGAAATAACCAAATCTATTTTTTCCTACAAATTTTGAGGAACCATCAGCTCTAAACGAGGCGGTAAAGTAATATTTTGATCTGTAGTTATAATTAAAATTAGCCAAGTATGACAACATACTCCAATCCGATTCGGTTGCAACAATCAAGTTTGGTATTCCATATCCCATTCCGGCCATTCCTAACGATTCGTTTGGGATATCGATTGTTTTCATACTGTTGAATTTATAGCCAGATTCCTGCATTGTCATCCCAACGAGTGTGTTGATAAAGTGTTTTCTATTAATATTCGTTTGATAAGTCAGAATATTTTCATTCAACCAAGTTAATCTTTCGGAAGTAGAAAAAGTTGCGTTCACTTTGTCATTTGAAATAGGCGAACCGTAACGAGTTTTTGAGTTGTTGAAATCTGAATTTCTTCGATTATCAATAGTATAACCGCCTGAAACTTTCAATTTTAATCCTTTCATAAATTCATACTCCAAAAATCCGTTGTATTGATTATAGGATATGACATTTTCTCTATACTCATTGTTCAACGACATAATTGGATTAAAACGGTAGTCGTTTGTTTGATCCACTCCGTCATCAGTAGCATTATCCAGCAAAGATGTAATACTAACTCCGGGCTGTGTTATAGGTCTGTATCCCCAAACGCTATAAAAAAGGTTATTCATTCCGCTATAAGAAGATTGTGAAGGTGAACTCCCCGATTGCGTTGTGCGAGAATAGTTGGTTGTTAAATTGATGTTTAATTTCCCTTTTTTGATGGTCGTTCCTAATCTTCCTTGAATACGGTTATAATTTGAAGCTAAAACAACACCATCTTGATCATAATATGAGAATGAAGCGTTATATCGGTTTCCGGCAGTTCCTCCGGTAAGTGATAGGTTGTGGTTTTGCTGAATTGCATCTCTAAAAATCATATCTTGCCAGTTGTATTGCTCAACATTTTGATAATCATCAAGTGAATACGTTTTTCCCTCATACGTTTTGTAGTAACCAAAATCTCCTGTCATTTGAGCAGGTGTCCACACTTCTTCTTGCAAACGTACAAATTCGTACGCATCCATCATTGGAATAGTACGGGTAACTTTTTGTACACCAAACGAATTGTCATAATTAATTGAAGGTGCCCCGATTGTCCCTTTTTTGGTAGTGATAATAACAACTCCATTTGCACCACGCGAACCATAAATTGCTGTAGCAGAAGCATCTTTTAGAATATCAATGGATTCAATATCGTTTGGATTTACAGAACTTCCTGCGGCAGGATCTTCCACCGGAAAACCATCGATAATAAATAAGGGTGAGTTGTCTTGTGTTAAGGAGTTTTTTCCACGAATGACAATGTTCATAGTTCCGCCCGGAGTACCTTCACCAGAACTTACATTCACTCCGGCAATACGACCGGCTAAAGCTTGGTCAAAACTTGGAACGGGAGCTTTCAACATATCATCGATACTTGCTTTTGCTACCGAACCGGTTAAATCACGTCTGCGAACATCTTGATACCCAATTACCATCACTTCGTTTAAGGAGGTTGCTTCTTCTTTCATTTTAACTTCCATCGCTTTGGTACGATCTACTTTCATTTCCAATGTTTGGAAACCAACGTATGAAAAAACAAGTGTTGTGTTAGCATTTGGAACATTTAATCCAAATTTTCCATCTAAATCAGTGGTAGTTCCTTTTGATTGTCCTTTTATCATAATGGTTACACCTGGAAGCGTTTCGCCTCTATCATCAACAACGGTTCCTGTTACATTAACTGGCGTTTGTGCAGATGAAAATATGAAAAAGAAAAACAAAAAAAAGGTCAGAGAGAACACTCTTGATAACTGTTTTTGCATGATTTTCATTTTTAATTGATTGATTAATTTTAACACAAGATTGCCTTTGTCTCTAAGATTAGTAGAATAAAGGACAATCTTGTTTGTTTATTTGACTTCTACGTATTATTTAATAAGAACTTTTTGAACTCCTTCGGTCAAATGGATTATGTAAAATCCTCTTTCTAATGCGATAGAAGTAGAATTATTTGTAATAACAGATTCTTTAACTAATAAGCCGGTAGCACTGAAAACTCTTAATTGTGAACCGATCATTGCTCCATTAATTTGAACTCCGTTAGTGTTTGTAAGAATTTGAATTTTTGAAGCATCAATTTGTGATACAGATGTCAATGATTCCCAATCAACTTTCACTTTGAATGATTTTTCTACATTTGTACTCCAGAATAAATCTTGATCCAACTCATTAGTAAAATCAACTTCTTCACCATTAAATGTTACTCCTCCATCATTTGAAACAACGTAATAAGCACGTCCTATTTTATAATCATTAGCCGGTTCGAAATAAAGTTCCAATAAACTTCCTTTTGCGTAACCTTCTGTATGATTTTCTTCTAATAATTCTCCCATTGAGGAATAAATTACTCCATTAGCAGAAGCTGCCTCGCCCGCAACAACTGTAAAATAAGGTAATTCATAAGCACCAATATCGTATTTTGCATTTGCAATCGGATATCCTTGTGGACGATCTGTTCCAACGTGGTCTTCAATCACAACATCAACTTTTGCTCCTTCATTCACACATGGAGAAAGCATAGTCAATTCAAAATTAACTTCATCTATTTCTGCAAAATCATCAGAAGTTTGTGGCGTTCCTAAGAAAGTGGGAACGTGAACAAATTTTGGACCGCTACCAACTGTTCCCGGTGCAGGTTCTGCCACATCACCATTTGAATTGTTAGAAGAGAATTGGATATTTTCTTCAATTAACCAACCTTTATCGGTAGGAATTGGATTATAAGTTGCATTGTTTTTTATTTCCCACGTTGAATTTGCAACTCCGGTAATACTTGTAGCAGTTGTTCCTGTAGGATCAGTTGCACAACCCCACACAACGTTATTAATTACTTTAACTGCATTTCCGGCTAAGTAAAGTCCACCTACATTCTTTACAATCGTATTGTTGTATAAGTTACCGCCATTATAATACACTGCAGTTCCACCTGTATTGTTATAAATCAAACAATTAACAACTACATTGTTTGCACTGTTGGAATAAATTCCTGCTCCGGGTTTAAGTGTTGCTCCATCAATAGCAAGGTTTCCGTAAATTTTATTATTAGAAACGTATGTTTTTTCAGCTCCTTGAACTCCAATACCAGCACCACGAATAGTAGATGAATTATATCGAATCTCACAATTTTCAATATAAGAGGGATAACCAGCAGGCGGATTAGAGAAAATTGCACCGCCACCATTTCCATTCGTATTTTGCTCATTATTTTCTAACAATGAATAACGAATTGTTCCACCGGTCATAATTGCAGCGCCACCACCACCGCCGGTTGCTTTGTTATTTTTTAGAATACAATTTTGATAAACTACGTTTCCTCTAACTACAATAGCACCACCAGAACCATTTAATGCTTTAGTACTAAGACCATTTCCATCTTGCATCACAAAACCATCTATAACAGTTTCCATATCCATGTGTCCGGTTGCGTGCATAATACGTTCACCTTTTCCTTTTAGAATTGTGGGTGATGAAAATTCCCATGCTTTCGCATTGGCAGATTTTGGGCGTTGAGAAACCATTGTTTCAGTTCCTTGAAAACTTCCGTACACATTCACACTGTCAATCACATTGATAGCAACAGCCACTTCGTATTCACCGGCTTTAACCCAAACATCTTTTCGGGCTGCAGGATTTTCGCTTCTTGCTAAGTTAATTGCGGTCTGAATATCTCCAAGCGCATCTCCCCAAGAAGCACCTGTACCGGTTCCATTAGGAACTACATACACTACACCATTTTGTTGCTCTGCAAATGCTTGCAAAGAAAAAAGAATTGCAAAAAATAAAATTAATTTTTTCATGACTTAATATATTTAAATTGTTTTTTTGATATCTATAAAGGTTGATTTATTTTACTA
>JBDHYS010000082.1:0-6600 GCA_039811505.1 Paludibacteraceae bacterium
CATGCTGTTTGGTGTGCTCCTTGTAAAGCAATGTCGCCAATTATTGAGCAAATTGGAAAAGAGGTGCAGGGAAAAGCACGCGTACTGAAAATAGATGTGGATAAGAATCAACATTTGGCTCGACAATTCCAAATACAAGGAGTACCCACTTTTGCAATATTTCAGCGTGGAGCTATTCAGTGGAGACATTCTGGAGGCATGGATAAATCTTCATTGAAAAATATGTTGTTGTCTTTTTCAAAATAAACACATATTATTACATTTTAAAATAAAAAAAGGATATTGATTTTTTTCGATATCCTATTTTTATTTACCTATTTATTAATTTTTTATCGTATTCTTAATCTTTGTCCTGGTCTTATTTTGCTGTTTGAGCGAAGTCCGTTAAGTTTTTGAAGTTTGCTTACCGTAGTGCCATTTCTTGCAGCTATTCTGCTTAAATTATCTCCGCTACGCACTTTGTAGTATTTTGCCATTTGGCTTGTGCTAGCTTTCATTTGTTGGTAACCAAAATTCTTGCGTTTTGTCAGCGTATAATTTTTAGCATAAACTTGCTTCAAATCAAAATTAATCAAATTGGCAGGATTAAAAGCATTTCCTACATAACGTGTTTCAAAATGGAGATGCGGTCCTGTTGAACGACCTGTGTTTCCACTTAATCCCAATTGTTCACCGGCAGCAACTTGTTGATTTACATCACATGTGATTTCACTTAAGTGTGCATAAACGGTTTCCAATCCGTTATCATGTCTTACAACAACGTATTTTCCGTATCCTCTCGGATCGTAATTGATAATTCTTACTTTTCCGGAAAAAGAAGAAACAACAGAATTCCCGGTTGGAAGTGCGATGTCAATTCCGTAGTGATAACGATATCGGCGAGGACCAAAATGGGAAGAAACTCGTCCTGTATTCACAGGCATAACAAATCCAGAGCAATCGATAACGATAGAATCCGGAAGACTACTCAGAGGTATACTGTAAGGATTTAATCGATCTAAGTTCCAACTGTCGCCGTAAATATCTCCTGCAGGGTGATTTTCCATCAAGTCATCTGATTCGTCATTCAACATTTCGTTGTAGATATTGGTAGAATCGACCAATGGAATATTGTGTTTATTCGTTGAAAAAGCTTTATTTGCTGCCATTTTCATATTGCCTGGCGCAGCCATCACTTTTATTTGTGCGTTAATTGAGTTAAATGTAAAAAGGCTTACTATTGTTGCAAGCATTAAATGTTTTAATTGCATTCTATATCAAATTTCATCATTAGCATATAAAAATGTAGATAATCCAAGAGAATAGTCAAAAATTTCATCTTCTTTAAAAAATCTGCTCAGTTCTTCTTTTGCATTCTCAGCTGAATCGGAGGTGTGTACGATGTTTTCTTGTTTGCTCATACTGAAATCACCTCGAATTGTTCCCGGCATTGCTTCACGACTGTTTGTTGAACCAGTCATTTCACGTACCACTTTCACTGCTTCCTTTCCATACCAGCAAGTAACTATTACCGGCGATATCATCATTGATTCTTTTATCCTCTTAAAGAAAGGGCGTTCTACTAAATGGGCATAATGCTCATTTATTATTTCTTCCGTAAGTTGCATCATTTTAATACCCACAAGTTGTAGTCCTTTTTGTTCGAATCGTTTGATGACTTCTCCAACTAATGATCTTTGTATGGATGATGGCTTGAAAATTACTAATGTTTTTTCCATGTTTTAGATAAAGAAAAATTATTTTCCGAACAAATTGTTCCAAAAGTAATTGTTATCAATTAATTGAGCAAGAAATATTAAAGAAAAAAATCTTTTTTAACTTATTACACCCCAATTTACATTATTTGTTTTCATTTTTTTTAATTGATAAGCAAGAATTTTATTTTCATCTTTTGATAAAAGTGGATCATTTTGCAGTAAATCAGAAGCCACATTTCTTGCCATTTCGAGTAATTGACCATCTTTTGATAAGCTTGCAATTTTTAAATTAAAAGGTATTCCACTTTGTTGTGTCCCTTCTAAATCACCGGGTCCACGAAGTTGCAAATCTGCTTCTGCTATTTCGAAACCATCGTTTGTTTGTGTCATTAAATTCATCCTTTTTCTCGATTCGGTGGTCAATTTTACCCCTGTAAGCAAAATGCAATAAGACTGTGAAGCTCCTCTACCAACTCTTCCTCGCAATTGATGAAGTTGAGATAATCCAAATCTTTCAGCACTTTCAATTATCATAATCGAGGCGTTTGGCACATTTACACCCACTTCAATCACTGTGGTCGCAACCATTATTTGGGATTTTCCTTCAACAAATTGTTGCATTTGTTCTTCTTTTTCAGCCGGTTTCATTTTTCCATGTACCATGCTAATGTTATAATTTGGGAAAATCTCACACAAAAACTCATACCCTTCTTCTAAATTTTGAAAATCCATTTTTTCGGATTCTTGAATCAATGGATAAACGACATACACTTGCCTGCCTTCGTTAATTTGTTTTCGGATAAAATCAAACAAACTGTTTCTTTTTGTGTCAAAATAGTGATATGTTTGGATCGGTTTTCGTCCCGGAGGCAATTCGTCTATTACCGAAACGCTTAAATCTCCATAAATTGTCATTGCCAAAGTGCGTGGAATGGGCGTTGCGGTCATCACCAACACATGAGGTAAATGTCTGTTTTTTTTCCACAATTTTGACCTTTGAGCAACTCCAAAACGGTGCTGTTCATCAATTATCACCAACCCTAAATTGTTAAATTGAACCGTGTCTTCAATTAGTGCGTGCGTACCTATAATAATATTTCCTTTTCCACTCAACAAATCATTGTGAATAAGTTCACGCTCTTTCTTTTTTGTAGAACCGGTAAGAAGTAGCACATTTACGTCCATTCCAGTTAACAATTCAGTTATTGTTGCAAAGTGTTGGTTTGCAAGAATTTCCGTTGGTGCCATAATGCAAGATTGAAATCCATTGTCCACTGCTATTAGTGCAACCATTAGTGCAACCAAAGTTTTCCCACTTCCAACATCGCCTTGCAAAAGACGATTCATCTGTTTTCCAGTTTTCAAATCGTTTCGAATCTCTTTGATAACTCTTTTTTGAGCATTCGTAAGTTCAAAAGGGAGATTTTGATTGTAAAAAGTATTGAAAACATTCCCAATTTTATCAAAAATATATCCTTGAAAATGGTTTTCTCGCCAACTTGTTTGGTAAAGTATGTTGAGTTGGATATAGAATAATTCTTCAAACTTCAATCGTTGAGTTGCTCGTTGCAACAATTCATTGTTTTTGGGGAAATGGATGTTTATCAACGAATCTGTTAAATTCATCAATTTGTAAGTAGAAAGAATTGATGCGGGCAACGTTTCGGGAACTCCTGCTTCTAATTTTTGAACAAGAGGAAAAATGATTTTTTGAATGGCTTTTGAGTTCAAAAAATACGATTTCATCTTTTCAGTTGTGTTATAAAGCGGTTGAAATCCCATTTGTTCGGGTGGAGGAAGTTGAGAGGCAAGTTCAATTTCCGGATGCGTAACGTTGTATTTACCGTTAAAAACAGTGGGTTTTCCAAAAACTACATATTCCACATCAACTTTATATTTATCCACAATAAAACGAAGTCCTTGAAACCAAACTAATTCAATATAATCATCGCCGTCTGAGAAAATTGCACTTAATCGTTGCTTTCTACCTTCTCCTTTTTTTTCTATTTTGATAATTTTTCCTTTTATCTGAATAAAAGGCATCTCCTCTCTTATTTCTTTTATTTTATAGAATTTACTCTTATCTATATAGCGATAAGGGTAGTGTTTGAGCAAATCTTCCGCTGAAAAAATTGACAATTCTTCATTGAATAGTTTTGCCCGTTTCGGACCAACTCCTTGTAGAAATTTTATATCGTGAGTAGAAAAATCCATATTAGAAATTGAATATTCAGATTTGCTTTTTATCTCTGATTGAAAAGTGTTTCGGCTATTTCCAGGTCGTGCTTGTTCGTGATTTTTATATTGGTTGCGTTTCCTTCTGTAAGATGAATCTGGTAACCTTGACTTTCTGCAACCGAAGCATCATCTGTGAAATGTGCGGAAAAATCTTGTTGATAACTTTCGTAAATAACTTTATAATCGAAAACTTGTGGCGTCTGAATAATTTTGAATCGACTTCTATCTTCCGCTTTGTTTTTCCCGTTTTTTGAAATACTTCTGATGCTGTCTGTCAAATTGATTGCAGGAATAGAATTGCCAAAAATTTTGGCATCATTAAAACATCTTTGAATCGTATTTTTGTCAATTAATGGACGCACCCCATCGTGAATTGCAACCAATCCGTTGAAATCGTTTAATGCCATTAGTCCGTTTTTAACAGAATGAAAACGTGTTTCACCACCTTTTACGATTGAATATTGCAGCGTAAAATTATGTTTTTTGCATATTTCTTTCCAAAAATCGATTTGATATTCAGGTAGAACCACAATTATTTTTATATTGTTATACGTTTGATAAAATTGATTGATAGTGTGCATAAGAATTGGCGTCCCATTCAGCTCCAAAAATTGCTTTGGGATATTAGAATTCATTCTTTCACCTTTTCCGCCAGCTACAATAATTACAAATTTATCCATTTCAAGTTTCCGCTTTCTATAACTAATAAAAACAAAAATAAAGATTTCAGCTTAAAGAACAATTTTATTTCTTTTAAAATTTAAATAAAAATGGTATTAAGATTGCAGTACAACTGTAAAAGTCGTTCTGATTTTATACCTTTGTAAAAATTATAAATTTTGAATAAGATGAAAATTCATTTTTTAATCGCTTTTTTATTTCTATTTTCAGTTACTATAATGGCTCAAAATGGTGAGAAGAATAAAAAACTAAGTGTTGTGGAGTCGATAGAAAGTACCTCGAAAATCACGATAAATCAAGATGAAAATATAGATAAAATTCTTGACGATTACATTAACGATGCCAAATCAACCGACAATTCTTTTATTGGCGGAAGTTATCGTGTGCAAGTTTTTTCGAGTAATTCACAAAAAACAGCCAAAAATGAATCGATCGGTTTAGAGGCGAAATTGAGAAATACTTTTCCTGAATATCGAATTTATCGGATTTTTTCTTCGCCATTTTGGAAAGTACGAATCGGAGATTTCAACACCTTAGAAGATGCACAAGAATTTAGAAATAATTTGATAAAAACTTATCCCGAATTAAGAAAAGAAGCTTATACGATTCGAGAAAAATAGAATTTTATTTTTATAAAACACATTGAAAATGAGGGAAAAAAAATATAAATCTGAAGATGTTAGTGAAGAAAAAATAGCTCAAACAGCATCTCATTACAAATATATTCTTTCTGAATTGGGTGAAGATGCAAATCGTGAAGGACTTCTGAAAACGCCGGAAAGAGTAGCAAAAGCAATGTATTTTTTCACACAAGGTTATCATCAGAATCCGGAAGAAATTTTGCGCTCAGCAATGTTTACAGAGGATTACAGGCAAATGGTCATTGTGAAAGACATCGATTTTTACTCGTTATGCGAACATCATTTACTCCCTTTTTTCGGTAAAGTGCACGTGGCATATATTCCTAATAAAAAAATCACAGGATTAAGTAAAATTGCTCGTGTTGTGGAGGTTTTTTCAAGAAGATTACAAGTGCAAGAACGATTGACAACGCAAATAAAAGAGTGCATTCAAAACACATTGAATCCGATGGGAGTAATTGTTGTGATTGAAGCACAACACCTATGTATGCAAATGCGAGGTGTGCAAAAACAGCACTCAATTACTACTACTTCTGATTTTACGGGTGTTTTCCAGCAAGCAAAAACGCGTGAAGAATTTTTAAATTTAATAAAAGGATAAAATTTAACGGTTTCGCTATGAGAGGATTTTCAGATTATGTGGAATTTTCACGTCCCGAAGGGAAAAAAGTGAGAGTTGTGTTTGAACTTGAACAACTTGAGATTTTATTTTATTTCTGTGAGTTCCGGCACGATCAGAATGCTGAATGGAAATCACTTTCACGCAATGAGGACGGATATTTCGAGTATTCAATAGTTGATGAAAACGGAAAATCACATAAAGAACGTATTTTGTATCCAACTTTCGACGAGATTCTGTCAGCGCAAGACGAAATAAATAAAAAGTACAATATTTTGAGTGTTTGAGTTTTATCGATATTTATTCACTGATAAAAAGTCGTTTGCTTGAAAATATAGGATCACACGTTAAATTTACTTTTAACTTTCTCGTTCCGGCTTCATCGCCGGGCGTAGGAATGTGAGTAGAGTGCATTTCACAACCATTTAATTCGGTCAATTTTTCCAATGCCATTTGAGCAGCAGGATTATTAGTTGCACTTATTGCCAATGCAATTAAGGTTTCCTCCACATCTAAACTCACTTGTTTTCCATTCAAAATATCTTTTTTTAGATGTGTTACGGAATCAATCACGCTTTCGGGTAAAAGTAACATACTGTCAGGTAAACCGGCTAAATGTTTGGTAGCATTTAAAATCATACTTGACGAAGAATGAAAAAGGGGAGAACTTTTTCCAGTGATAATTTCACCATTATGGAGTTGAATGGCTGCACCGCTATAAATT
>JBDHYS010000083.1:0-6557 GCA_039811505.1 Paludibacteraceae bacterium
AAAATAAAACAAAAAAAATAAGCTCCTCATAATTCTGAGGAGCTTGTTTTTTTAAGTTTATAATTTTTCACCAAAAGCCAAATCGCCCGCATCTCCAATTCCGGGAACAATATAGGAATGTTCATTTAATTCTGGATCGATTGCAGCTGTCCAAAGCGTAATTTCATCGCCATAAAGAGAATTTAAATAATCCACAGCTTGCTGACTTGAAATTATTGTGGCAATAATCACTTTTTTAGGTTTTCCGTGCGTCAATAAAGCTCCATAAGCCAATTCCATAGAACTTCCGGTTGCCAACATCGGATCGGTAATTATAAGCGTTTTTCCATCAAGTTTTGGGGAAGCAATGTATTCAATAAAAATATCAAATTTCAGTGCATCTTTGTATTTTCGATAAGCAGAAACGAAAGCATTTTCAGCCGTATCAAAATAATTTAAAAAACCTTGATGAAAAGGAAGTCCGGCACGTAAAATTGTGGAAATTACAATTTTTTCATCAATTTTCATTGCGGATGCAATTCCTAACGGCGTTTTGGCTTTATCCGATTTGTACTGCAAAGTTTTACTGAGTTCATAAGAAATTATCTCTCCTATTCTTTCCATATTGCGTCTAAATCGCATAGAATCTTTATGAATATCTACTGATCTAATTTCTTTAAGATAGTGTTGCAAAATCGAATTTTCTTCTGAAAGATTTTTAATTTTCATATTGTAAATAATTTATTTTTATTTATCTTTCTTTCTAATTTCTGTTCGTCTTATTTTGCCGCTGATAGTTTTTGGAAGGTCTTCGACAAAATCAATTATTCGTGGATATTTATAAGGAGCTGTAACTTTTTTTACGTGAGTTTGAATTTCTTTGGCAAGCTCTTCTTTATCTCTGTGTTTGTAATCTTTCGCTAACACAATAGTGGCTTTCACAACCTGCCCTCTAAGTTCGTCAGGTACTCCAGTAACTGCACACTCCACAACAGCAGGGTGAGTCATCAAGGCACTCTCTACTTCAAAAGGACCTATTCTATAACCGCTACTCTTAATCACATCGTCTGCTCTGCCCACAAACCAATAATAACCATCTTCATCTCGCCAAGCTACATCGCCTGTATAATAGATATTATTGTTAAAAACTTCATTTGTCAGTTCCTCATTCCGATAATATCCTTTGAAAAGTCCAACCGGATAATTTTTATGTGTATAAAGAATTATTTGTCCTTCTTCTCCTACTTCTGCTGAACGTCCATCAGCTGTTAGAATATCCACATCATATTGTGGATTTGGCAATCCCATAGATCCTGATTTAGGTTCAATAAAAGGTGGAGTAAATACAGTAAGAGTAGTTTCGCTTTGACCATATCCTTCTTTCAATTTGATTCCAGTTTGATTATAAAACTGATTGTAAACCTCAGGATTCAATGCTTCGCCAGCAATGGTACAATATTCTAAGGACGATAGATTATAAAGCGATAAATCTTCTCTAATTAAAAATCTAAATATAGTTGGTGGAGCACAAAGTGATGTTATCCTGTGTTTTTCTATCATTTTCAAAATATCCATAGGATTAAAAACTTCGTGATCATACACAAAAACAGTAGCTCCAACAATCCACTGTCCATATAGTTTTCCCCACACAGCTTTCAACCAACCGGTATCAGCTATAGTAAGATGAAGGCTATTTTCATTAAGGTTATGCCAATACTTTGCAGTTACAATATGTCCTAAAGGGTACAAATAATCTAAAACCACCATTTTAGGGTTTCCTGTTGTTCCTGACGTAAAACTAATTATCATTGGATCAGAATTAGAATTTATCTCTCTGGTTGGAACAAAAGGAGGAGCATTTTCAATTCCTTGATGAAAATCTACCCAACCATCTTTTAAAACTGTACCGACTGAAATTAGATACTTCAAAGAAGGTGATTCCTCCTTAGATTCTTCAATATAGTCAATAATTGAATTATCATTAACGGAAATAATTGCCGTTATATTTGCCGCATTATTTCTATAAACAATATCTTTTTTGGTTAATAAATGTGTTGCAGGTACTATTGTAATTCCTATTTTATGCAATGCAAGAATAGTAATCCAAAATTCATAGCGTCGCTTTAAAATAGCCATCACAATATCTCCTTTTTTAAGTCCTAATTGTTGGAAAAAAGAAGCAGCTTTGTCGGAATTTAATTTTAAATCTAAGAAAGAGAATTCTTTACACTCTCCTTTGTCGTTTGTCCAAAGCAAAGCTCTTTTATTTGGATGTGTTTCCGCCCATTGATCAACAATATCGTAGGCAAAATTGAAATGTTGTGGAACGATTAGTTTAAAGTTCTCCTGAAAATCCTGAAAATCCTGAAACTGACTTTGCTGTAGGTACTTATTTATCATAAATGTGATGAATGATTGAGTATCAATAAAGACTATTTTTTTAAATAATTATAGCTAAGAATATCACTTTTTCATTATTCATTGCTTTCATTCCATGTTGTTTGGATGCATCAAAATAAATGCTATCTCCTTCGTAGAGAACTAAATCATTTCCTGCAATATGAAGATGCAAAGTTCCACGTAGCACAAAGTTAAATTCTTGTCCTTTGTGTCTATTTAACATCAATGGATTTTCATTCGGCTCAACAGTTACTTCAAAAATCTCTGCATTATTACCAATGAATCCTGAACAAAGTGATTGATAATTATACGATTTTTGTCTTTCAATATTCACTCCTTTCCCTTTTCTGGTAACAAAAAATGAAGAGGAACGAGGGGTTTCACCTGTTATCAATTCTGAGGTATCAATACCAAACGTCTGAGCTACTAAGAAAAGAAAACTAATTGGAATATCTTCATAGCCACTTTCATATTTCAAATACTCATCAATAGAGACGGAGCATTTTTGAGCTATTTCGTTTACGGATAAATCAAGAGCATCTCTTAATCCTCGCAACCTTTCAGCGATTTGACCGATTTGATAATTCATCTTGCCTTATTTAAAAAATGAATATATAAAACTTGATAAAATAACACAAGCAGCTCCTAATGAAAATCCTGCAAGTGCCTGAGAAAATGTGTGTGCTTTCAAATAAATACGCGATATAATAACCAATGCAGAAATTATTAGAGAAAGAATAATCAATGATAATGGATTTATATTCAATATAAACGAAACTGCTATGAGAGCACCCACAAATCCACCCATTCCAGCTCCATGAGCACTAATTTTCCATTTCAAATTGATGAAAATCATCAAGAAAATTGAAATTACCGTTCCGATGGCAATGGCAACAAAGCTCGTTGGAAAATCCAAAATCTGTGATAGAAAAATTATCCAAAACAGATAGGACAAAAAAGCAAAAAGATAAGGAATGGTTCGGTCTTTCTTCTCAGAAATAAATAAATCTTTAATTTGTCCTTTGTGGTACATAATTAAAATGGGAAGAGCCGGAAGAAAAGCCGTAAACAAAAATGTTCCAAAAATGGCGAAAATTTTGTAATAATTTCCTACTACATCGTAAATGGACAATTGCATTAACATCACGACGCTAAAAGTCGGTATTAATAACGGTTGGAAAATATAGGAAATTATTTTAAAAAAAAGATTCATTACTATGTTTTTAATTTTTATATTTCTATTCGTAATCTTGCGACTGGTATTCCCAATTGCTCCCTGTATTTTGCTACGGTTCTTCTTGCTATAGAATATCCTTTTTCTTTCAGAGCTAAAACCAATTTGTCATCATTGAGTGGTTCTCTTTTATTTTCATCTGCGATAATTTCCATCATAATTTTCTTTATTTCGCGGGTTGAAATCTCTTCACCGGATTCATTCATCATCGATTCTGAAAAGAAATATTTGACAGAAAAAATTCCAAATTCTGTTTGGACATATTTACTGTTACTCACACGAGAAATAGTTGAAATATCGTATCCTGTTAAATCAGCAATATCTTTCAAAACCATTGGCTTGAGAAAAATCTCATCTCCTTCAAGAAAAAATTCTTTCTGATATTCCACAATCGTGGACATTGTCGTCAATAAAGTAGTTTGACGCTGCTTAATGGCATCAATAAACCAACGAGCCGCATCTATTTTTTGTTTCACAAAAAGCAAAGCATCTTTTCCCTCTTTTGTTTGGTTTTCTTTGCTGTTTGAATAATCTTCAAACATATTGCTATATGTGCTGTTTATCCGTAAATCAGGAATATTGCTATTGTTGAGTTGAACATAAAGTTTGCCGTTGTTATTTTCAACAATAAAATCGGGAATAATGGTAGAAAATGTTTTCTCCATTAAATTTCCACTCCACGCATTTCCCGGTTTTGGATTCAGCTTTATAATTTCATTTAGCGACTCTTTCAATTGTTTTTCATTGATATTCAATCCTTTAATTATTTTTTCATAATGTTTTTTTGAAAACTCATCAAAATAATTTTCTAAAATTTTAATTGCATTTTGAATTTCTGAAGTAGGATTTTTCCGTTCCAATTGTAGAAGAAGACATTCTTGGAGCGTGCGGGCACAAACTCCGGCAGGGTCCAATTGTTGCACTTTTTTGATTAGGTTTTTCATCTCATCATCAGAAGTTTCTATTCCTACCTGAAAAACCACATCGTCAACCATCGATTCGGCATCTCTTCTCAAATATCCCTCTTCATCGATATTTCCGATAATGTATTCTACCAAATTTCTTTCCTGTTCAGAAAGATGAAATAACCCAATTTGCTCAATTAAATGCTCATGAAAAGTATATCCAGCCGAAAAGGGAATATCTTCGTGGAAATTATCTGGAAAACTATTATCAATATTGAATTTGTAATCTGGAATTTCATCGTCCGACATATAATCATCGTAATCAAACTCCATACTCGCATCAAAATCGCTCTCATTTTCTTGATCCGAATCATAAGAAGGAGCTTCGGAAGATGTAGAATTATGTTCAAAACTATCAAAACCTTCTTCTAATGCTGGATTTTCTTCCAATTCATGTCGAATACGTTCTTCTAATTCTAAAGTAGGAACCTCAAGTAATTTAATTACTTGTATTTGTGAGGGTGAAAGTTTTTGTTGAAGCTTTTGTTGTAGTTGTTGCTTTAACATTTTAATTTTCTATTTTGATCAAACTGAACGGTATATTCTATGCAAAGATATATGTTTTAATTAAAATTTTTAAAGAATATGTTCGATATGTTTCTATTTGTAACATTTAAATAAAAAATTTAACTCTTATCATTCTATTTGAATCCTATGTATATTCTATTAAAAAAGATTATTTTTGTCATTATTAAAATTCTAAATAGTGAAATATTATGAAAACTGTATTATTAACAGGTGGTAGTAGCGGAATAGGATTAGAAACTGCCCAACTTCTGATGGATAAAGGTTTTCGAGTCTATTCAACTTCACGAAGCGGAGGTGGAAAATCACAAAAATCTACAATTTCAAACGGTGAAATCATCCCACTCAAAATGGACGTAAACAATGAAAACGAAGTTCAAAATGTGATAAAAAAAATTATAGATGAAAATGGTTCATTGTACGCATTAATCAGCAACGCAGGAAATGGAATTGCCGGTTCGGTGGAAGACACAAACATTGAAGAAGTGCATTATCAATTTGAAACCAACTTTTTTGGCTCTATTAAAGTTATTAAAAATTGTTTACCCTATTTTAGAAAAGCAAGATTTGGTAAGATTATTGCTATTAGTTCCGTAGCAGCAGAAGTTCCAATACCGTTTCAAGCATTTTATAGCAGTAGCAAAGCGGCAATTTCTATCATGATGGAATCGTTATCAATGGAGATGAAATCGTTCGGTATTCAATGCTGTACGATTCTTCCGGGTGATACAAAAACAGAATTTACCAATGCAAGAATTTATACAAAAGAGAGTCAATCGGAACATTCTGTTTATAAAAAGGAGATGAAAAAAGCAGTAGAAAAAATGGAAAAAGATGAAAAAAACGGAATAGAAGCTCGTGTGATGGCAAAAGCAATCGTAAAACAGATAGAAAAACGAAAAATGAATAAAAAAGTCATTCCAACGTTTCAATATAAATCTATTTGTATTTTAAATAAAATATTACCTACGGATTTAAAATTGAAATTAATTGGTAGCGTTTATTCTTAAAAACTTGTTGATAAATTCTTAATAAAATTTCAAAGAAAATAACAACTAAATTTGCAAAATTAAAAATGTTTTTCAATCAAAATCAAATTTTTAAAAATCAAATTTTTTATCTGTAATTTTTATAAATTTATCAACATAACAAATCAACAAAAAAGAGAGAAAAAAATAAATTATTTACAAACAATATAGTTTTCAAAACAATGTTTATAAAGTTTGTAAAATACTTAAAACAAGAACATTTAACTAAAATAAGTTGTTAGTAATTCAGATTGAATTTTTTAATAACAATAAAACCAAATTTAATTCAATAATTTTATCAACGCTATCAACAGACTATAATCATCTGTATTTTATTTTTTAAAATTTAAAAATTATATATTATAATATAGTTATTGTTGAAAGATGAAAAAAACTAAAAAAATGGAAAAAGAATTTTTGATAGAA
>JBDHYS010000084.1:0-6510 GCA_039811505.1 Paludibacteraceae bacterium
ATTGGTGATTCTTCCCATTGAACACCATCATTTAAAACTTGCGTTTTGACACAAGCCGTTAAATTTCGTATCGCATCGTTTTTCCATTGTTCTGCTTTTTCAAATTCGGGCATAAACAAAGCCACATTATACAATCCCTGAAATTCAAGAACACCCCAATTACTAATCAATGAAAAATCGGTAAAATCACTGTTGATATACTCTGCATGTTCGTACAGCGAGCCGATAAATAGCTCCATAAATTTAGGCGTAACGTGTTTGGAATGTTTGACATATTCAAATGTTTTTATCCAATTTTCACATCGAATGCCGGCTTCTATTCTTCTCCAAGATAATTTTCTGAGCGAAAGATCGTTGACGGGATTTTTCTTAATCCAGTCTGAAACTTGTTGCACCCACGTTTTGGCATAATCTTCGTTTCCTGTAAGCAGATATGCTTTTCCCAAATCAATCCAATAGCGGTGTCTGTTGAGCATAAAACACCACTCTTCATCGCCAAAAGGGATTATTCGCCAATCAATATTTTTTTGAAATTGGTATGGAACATTGGTTTTTTCCATATCCCAATCGTATCGAAAAAGGAAGTAGTTGTTTTTAACTTGGTTTGCAACTTCAATACTCGACTTTACTTCGTTCGGAAATTGTTTTTTGATATTTTCAATGTTCTGTTTATCAGCATTTAAATAGAGATTTGGCTGTTCTCTGTGTTTTTTCAAAAAGTATTCCCCTACTCTTCCATTTTTAATTTCAATTTTTGAAGATTTTTTCAAATGGTCTGCAAGTTGTATGTTTTGTGCAAAACCAAAAATCGTAATTGTGCTAAAAATAACGGTTAATAATTTCTTCATTTTATTGCTGATTTTAAAATTTTTCTATCAATGCTTCTCTTGTTAATCCGTGTTGGCATTCGATTTCAAAGATAGTATTTTCTCCGATACTATTTTTCACTTTAACAAAATCCGACTGTTCACTTAATTTCCATTTTCCTTTTAGTGTCAATTCCACTTTCGATTGTTTGGAAGGATTATTTATCCATGTTCGGGAATAAATGCTCCGTTCAATTCGTTTTCCTTTTTCATCAAACACTTCATCTGATTCGCCTTCATAGAAGCGAAGATCCGGATCGGCAACGCTCAATAAAGATTTTGTTTCGTTTTTTTCTTCAATCATAACCAAAGAGGGCAAATTAACAGCTACAAAAAGCTCTTTCGATTGAAATTTTCCAGCTTTAAAAAAAACAAAACCGAACGTTTTCGTTGGTGAATCATACACAATATGTGCCATCGAATCTTTTTGTAAAACTTGATAATCGGCATTATTATTTTTGAAAATTTTTTCTTGTTGTTTTAATTCTTTCTCATCCGGTTGAACTAAAATCATATATTCATAATTATCTTTCGTTGCTTTTGCACCGTGATTGATGTAGGACAAAGAAAATGGATTTTGTGTTGGTTCATCGGTTTCTTCGTGAAATGAGTGTTGAATGGTACGTTTTAACACCACTTCATTGTTTTTTACAAAGAAATAATTGTTTAATCCATCCGAAAGAACCGTGTTTTTTTTATCAATCGTTTGAGTAAATGGAAATTTAGTTATTTTCCTTTGATTCAATGTAATAGGCTTTATTTCAGACGGTTGATAAACTTGAAACAAAGTGGTATGAACTTCATTATTTTCCAAATTTGACTGAATATTGCTTCCTAATGCAATGATTCTATTGTTAAAAAAGAAAAATGATTTTCTTGCTCGCAACGAACCGTTGTATTTATCGTGTTCGTGAAGTTTCATTGCATACATTCCATTTTTATTCTCAATAGAAATTCCTCCTGCAAATGCTTCATCCGACAGCAACATTTCTTCGTAACCCGATTCTTCGTCTAAGTTTTTAATATCTGCCCGAAGATTTTCGATTGGCAATTCGGCTGCAGTTGTTCCAGCAAAATGATTCCAATCCCAACCTTCCTGCTTAAATCCCGAACTAAAATTTGTTATCGGATTCCCTGTTGCTAAAATCTGTAAATTTCCATGATTCAAATATCGTCCATAATGATTTGCACCAACATAACTTTCGGTTGCCCACAAATATCTGCTGTGTCCCATCGCCGAAACCATCCAATTATCACGCCGATGAATACTCAACGAAGAATATGGAAAAGAACGATTCCCGTTGGGAGATTTTTCTACAGAAATTCCATATTTTTTAAAAACAGTTGCTTCTTTTGTAACAGAATCTCCGATTAAACGCAAATATGCAGTTGCCAATTCTCTATCTATTTTTTCGGTTTCGTCTGCCGAACCGGAAAGTGCTAATTTTGCAAAATGTGAAGGGATAAGCTTTCCCAATCCATCGGGATGACGACCTGAAAGTGAAAGAGGCCAATTGGTCAAATTGCAATAAAAACGCATACTTAAAAGTGCATTTTTAAGCGTTTCTTTGCTTTTTATGTTCAAAGCAAAAGAGGTGTTGTGAAAAAGCCAAACCGAATTGACAGCTCCCTCCAAACCTCCAACCGCATAAGCAGGATAATTATGTCGATGATGAAACATTGTACCATCAATTTTGAATGTTCCTAACGTTCCGTCCGAAATTTCAAATCCGTTATCGACCCAACGCTTGAAAGCAGACAAATATTGGAGTTTGTAGAGAGAATTTTCCAACATTAAAATGCTCGCAAGTCGTCCAACAAGCGTGGTGTTAAAAGCATCAACGTCCATTCCAAGTTGCAAAGGTTTTTCTTTCACTTCGCCCGTTCCCGAAAACCATTCCATTGCTTGTTGAACATCATTTGAAAGTCCATCAATTTTTAATTTTTCTTTCATCAGAAAAGCTGCAGGATAATACAAACGCATGCTGTAACCAAGATGATGCAACGTTCCCATTGCACTTCCGGCAAAAAATCCTTGATCGAGCATATATTCCATTAAATTGGAATACATTGCTCCAATTTCATTTTTTTCGGATAAATTCTCTATTTTTTGATAAGTAACAGCCAAATCGAACATCAATTTATTTAATTTAGCAACCCCCATTTCATTTCCAAAAACTACTGAATATCTCGGAGCGCCCAATCTTTCATACGCTTCACCATATCTCTCAAAAAACAGAGGAATACCAACAATCGTTGAATCTGAGTTCAATTTTATTTGATAAACTGCATATCTTTTTCTTAATTGTTTGATTGAAGACGGTTTTGTTTTTTCTAAGATATTTTCTGTCAATCTGTTTTCTATTGTTTTAATATCTTTTTCAATTGCTTCAGTAAGTTGTAGTTTTTCAGATGAAACATCAAATTTTTTATTCCACGATTGGAGTAAAACGAGCCAATGACTTGTGGTTTCTTTGTTGATAATTGGAGCTTGAAAATCGGCAGTATGATGTCTTACATCTTGAAACGAGGAGAGCATTAAATGATCAAAATAGAGTTTTCCATTTTTCTCGCCTTCCACAGATATACGCAATTCGTCCATATTTTCTTCCGCGACACCTTCCATATCTCTGTCAAAAGCGACCCAAGCTCCGCTCCAACCTTTGAAATTTAGATTGTAATAAAACCAAGAGCAAAGTTTATTTTCTTTGTAGAAACTGAATTTTAATCTTCCATTTGCACTTTTTTGAGGATTATATGCCCAAAACACAAACGTTGCCACCGAATTAT
The DNA here is from genome assembly GCA_039811505.1 of Paludibacteraceae bacterium. Classification (GTDB taxonomy): domain Bacteria; phylum Bacteroidota; class Bacteroidia; order Bacteroidales; family Paludibacteraceae; genus UPXZ01. The sequence goes on from JBDHYS010000084.1 coordinate 3,657, forward strand.
CACCAAACGGATTTAAACTTTGATACGGAATGTTCTCTTTTATGCTCCACGAAGCATTTTCATCGTTCCACTCCCACAAAAGACTTTGTTTTCCATGTTTAAAATGTTTTTGCGAAACGGTTAATGTCGAATTTTCTCCTTTTGTTGCTGGTAAAATTCCATTTTCAAAAGAGAGAATATTAGGATGAGAAAATTCTTTTATCTGTGCAAAATTTGAGCTATATGGAGATAAAATTATAAAGAAAAAAAGGAGTATTTTATTCGATTTCATTCTGGTTGTTTTTCAAAAAAATAAGTTTTAAAAAATCGGTAATACGCTTTTGTATTACCGATTTCAAAAGAGATAAAAGTGTTATTTCTTTTCAATCATTTGCTTGCGAAGCAACGCTTCTAAGAAATAATAATCTGCATAATTAAGCGGTGCATCAATTTCATTTATATGAGGAATGCTACCAACAGAGTGCATTAGAAGGAAATTTCCGTTTGTGCCTAAAATAGCACGATAAGCCGGCGATGACAACGATTCAATAATTTTATCGGCTGTAACTTTGTACTGCGGACGGTCAAATTCACTCAATTCATACAATGCCGAAGCTATAATTGCAGCAGCAGAAGCATCACGCGGTTCGTTGGGAATGTAAGGAGCATCAAAATCCCAATAAGGGACCAAATCTTCGGGCATATTTTTATGAGTAAAAAGATAATTGTAGATTTTGTCGGTCAGATCCAAATACCGTTTATCACCTGTTTCACGATAACAAACAGCAAAACCATACAACGCCCAACCTTGTCCTCTTGCCCAAGCCGACTCGTGAGCATAACCTTGAGCTGTATTTTTGTTTCTAACGCCACCTTTTATCTTGTCATAGTCAATCACATGATAACAACTGTAATCACTTCTGAAATGATTTTCGAGTGTTACGTCTGCATGACTAACAGCCATTTTGTAAAAAGTAGAATCGCCGGAAAAACGGGTTGCTTCGAATAATAACTCCAAATTCATCATATTGTCAATGATAACCGGGCACATCCAACCGCGTGTTCCTTGCCATCCACGATCTTCATCCCAAGATTGAATAACACCCGGAATAGGACGAAAACGAGTTGCCAACGATTTTGCCGCTTCAACAATAACATCTTTATAAGCTTCGTTTTTCGTTACTTTATACGCGTTTCCATAACTGCAGTTTATCATAAAACCTACATCGTGATGCCAAGTAAGATATTTTATTGAGTCTAAATTTTCAGTATATTTTACACCTAAATCTTTCCATTTTTCATCGCCTGTGAGTTCATACATATACCACATTGTTCCGGAGAAAAAACCACTTGTCCAATCGTCAATAGACGTATATTGAATTTGATCGCAATGCACAGTGCGTGGAATCAAAATTTTTCCACTTTTTTCAATAAGTTCCACTTGATGACCAATTTGTTTTTTGGCAAATTCAACATTATCCGCAATTATGTCGGTTTGATTGGTCGATTTTGTATTGATTTGATTACATCCAACCAATAACAATGCTATCGATAAGCTAACGAATAAAATTTGTTTTTTCATATTTATATTGATTAATTAATTTTTATACTATTTTATTGAATCCACTTAAAAGTAGCAGATTTTCCTTTTGAATTTTGTACTTTGCACACATAAACACCTTTTTCAACAGTTGAAATTGGAATGTTGAGTACACCTGCTTTTTCTGTTGCAATCGTATTTTGTAATAATTTTCCTTCCAACGAATAGAGTGATACAATCGAATTTAAATCAATTAAAGGAGATTTTATTTGCAAAAAACCATTGATTTTACTGTATTCAACTCTACTGTTATCGTTATTTTCAATTTTTGTGTCGGTCAATGTTTTAAGAGCAAAAAATATTGATTTTCCATCTTCAAAAGTAACCGTAACTTGTGTAGTACCATTTGATGGTGCATGAAATTGCACACCTTCTGCTTCACCTAATGGCAACCATTCGCCATTAAAAGTAATTGTAGTTTGTGTAGGCTGAGATTTCCAACCAAATTTTGAATCATTTACCGGATTTAAATTTGGATTAGAAACTGCAAAAAATTGTCGTCCTGTCGATTCTTCCGCACGATGCAACAAAAGATGTTGATATGTAGTCGATTTTACAATTCCAAAAGTCAAATTAGAAACTGCATCAAAAAAAGCATAAGCTGTTGTTCCTGTTGGTTTATAGGTCAAAGCGTGTACTTTTTCGTTTTGAGCATGAATTTCAAAAATAGAACCTCCATTATTTGCCATTTGTGAAGCTATTGTTTGCATCTCATTCGAGTTTGTTGCAGGCACTACCACAAAACTATATTTTTTGTTCGTAGGTTTCACTCCATGATTGATGTACGCTTTCGCTACATTGGCAGAAGTTGTCGGTGAGGCATAATCTGCACCCGATTGAATTGGCGTTTTTTGTGTTGTGTGAATCAATTTCACTTCATCATTTCCTTCTGGAATAAAATAACCTGTTCCTTGTGGCGTAATAATCCAATTATCTTGTCCCGTAGAAAGTGTTACAGTATTTGGTCTTGAAATTTCTTCTCCATTAAGCAATAATTTACCACTAATGGAAGATAGAATATTTTGGAATAAATTGGTTGCCGTAATCATTGAAACATTATAAGAACCTGATGATGAAATTTCGCTACCAAGACTTATTATTATGTTATCAAATGCAAACATTGATTTTTTGAAGACCAAATTCGTAGGTGTAAAACGTTGTCCGCCCCAATTGTCTATCTGATCAAAATCGGTTACGTAAATGCCACAATTGTCCCACGCCAATGCACCCGAAAAATTTTTCGTTTTTGTGTATTGGTCAAAGCGGTCTGTGGTG
>JBDHYS010000085.1:0-6492 GCA_039811505.1 Paludibacteraceae bacterium
AATAAAGAATTTATCAAAGCAAAATTCAAAGATTAAAACATAATAATCGATTTCTAAAATATAAAAACGGGATTCTCAAAAGCGAAAATCCCGTTTTTTGTGTAAATTAGAGAACGAAAACATATTAATCTAAGCCCAATCCGTTGTAGGAGGACAATTGCACATTAAATTACTATCTCCATACGCATTATCCACTCTTGCCACATTGATCCAAAATTTATTTTCCCTTACCGATGCCATTGGATAAGCAGCTTTTTCACGAGAATAAGAATGTTTCCATTCATCACTCACAATCACATATTCCGGATGGGGAGCATTTTTCAACACATTGTCGGTAGCATCAGCTTGTCCGTTTTCAATTTCTTTAATTTCTTCAAAAATTAAATTCATCGCTTCGGCAAATCTGTCCAATTCTTCCAAAGATTCACTTTCGGTTGGTTCAATCATCAGTGTGCCAGGAACAGGGAATGAAAGTGTCGGAGCATGATAACCATAATCAATTAATCGTTTAGCTATGTCCGTTTCATTTATGCCCGATGTCGATTTAAAATTTCGGCATTCTAAAATCAATTCATGCCCTACTCTATTATTTTCGCCCGTGTAAACAATTCCGTAAGAATCTTTAAGTTTTGTTGCCAAATAATTCGCATTCAAAATTGCAATTTTTGTAGCACGCGTCAAGGCTTCTTCGCCCATCATTCTGATATATCCATACGTGATAAGTTGAACTCCGGCACTTCCATAAGGTGCTGCAGCAACTGTGTTTTTTACCAACTTCTTATCCGGAAGAAATTCTTCCAAATGCCGTGCAACACAAATTGGACCCACTCCGGGACCGCCACCACCGTGAGGAATTGCAAATGTTTTATGCAAATTCAAATGACAAACGTCAGCACCAAAAAAGCCGGGATTTGTCAATCCAACTTGAGCATTCATATTGGCACCGTCCAAATAAACTTGTCCGCCGAATTGATGTATGGAGTCACACATTTCACGTATTGACGACTCAAAAATGCCGTGAGTGGATGGATATGTTATCATACAACCTGCTAAATTTTCTTTATTTGCTTCGATTTTCTCGTGCCAATCGTTCATATCCACATTCCCTCGCTCATCCGATTTCACAACTACAATATCAAAACCACATTGAACCGCACTTGCAGGATTTGTTCCGTGAGCAGAAGCCGGTATCATCATAATATTCCTATTTGTTTCTCCTTTTGATGCTAAATAAGATTTTATCATTAACAAACCTGCAAATTCTCCCGCAGCTCCTGAATTTGGTTGTAAAGAACAAGCAGAGAATCCTGTAATTTCACAAAGATAATCTTCCAAATTTTTTAAGATTTCATTGTATCCTTCTGTTTGATTTGAAGGAGCCAAAGGATGAATTGAACCAAACTCTGACCAACTCAAAGGTAATAATTCAGAGGCTGCATTTAATTTCATAGTGCAAGACCCTAAAGAAATCATAGAATGGGTAAGAGAAATATCTTTCTTCTCCAATCTTTTGATATAACGCATCATTTCTGTTTCGGTATGGTATTTTTTAAAAACTTCGTGTGTCAAAAATGGCGTTGTTCTTTCAAATTTCTCGTCAAAAGATTTTAAATTAATAATACTTGGCGCATCAGCAAAAACAGGATTATTTTGAACAGAGTTTGCAAAAATTTCTATCAATGTGTTGATTGCATCTAAATCGGTTGCCTCATCAATGCTTAAGCCGATTTCACCCGAATCAAAATAACGGAAGTTAACATTAAAATCAGTTGCTATCGATTTAAATTCATCTACCGAAACATTATCTGGTAAAACTATTTTCAGCGTATCAAAGAAATCTTCGTTAAGCTGAGTAAATCCATAAATTGGCAAAATTTCGTTGATATAGGTTGCGTTTGAATGAATTTGTTGTGCAATTTTTCTTATTCCATCTTCACCATGAAAAGTAAGATAAAATCCAGCCATCGTGGCTAAAAGTGCTTGTGCTGTACAAATATTTGATGTAGCTTTTTCTCGTTTAATGTGCTGTTCTCGTGTTTGCAAAGCCATACGAAGAGCAATTTTTCCATTCACATCTTTGCTAACACCGATAATTCTTCCGGGGACTTCCCGTTTATATTCTTCACGAGTAGCAAAATAAGCTGCTGAGGGACCGCCATAAAACATTGGAATTCCGAAACGTTGTGTAGAGCCAAAAACCACATCTGCACCCCATTCTCCGGGTGGAGTTAAAATTGCCAGACTAAGAATGTCAGCTGCAACTGCCACAATACAATCATTTTTATGAGCTTCTTTCACAAAATCCGCGTGTTCTTCAATGTTTCCATTGGAATTAGGATATTGAACAATGGCACCGAAATGTTTCTTAGTGAACCGCACTGATTGATAATTACCAATTTCCAATTGAATATTTTGAACTTGTGCTCGTGTTTTTAGTACAGCCAATGTTTGAGGAAAAACATTTTCATCTACAAAAAGGATATTTGCTTCGTCTTTTACTTGCTTTCTGTTTCTAAGATTGTATGCCATTGTAGCAGCTTCGGCTGCTGCAGTAGCTTCATCGAGCAAAGAAGCATTTGCCAAAGGCAGACCGGTTAATTCGGAAACTGCCGTTTGAAAATTCAACAGTGCTTCCAATCTTCCTTGTGAAATTTCAGCTTGATATGGCGTGTATGAAGTGTACCAAGAAGGATTTTCAAACACATTTCTTAAAATAACAGATGGCGTATTTGTATCGTACCAACCTTGACCAATATAAGAGGTGAAAACCTTGTTTTTTTGAGACAATTCGTGAATGTGTTCCAAATATTTGCGTTCTGTAAGCGGTTCGGGCAAGTTTAATTGTTCTTTTAATAAAATATCTGATGGAATTGTTTGTTGAATTAATTCATCTATACTTTCAACTCCAATTGCTTGTAACATAAGCTGTTCGTCTTCTTCGGAAATACCTATGTGTCTGTTTTTTAAGAAATCATTCATGGGAAATATTGAGTTAAATTTAAAACTCAAAGATACTAATTTTGGTTTATAAGTAGAAATAAAAAAGGATTATAGTAAGGAAATTTGACTATTTTTGTTGTGTAATATTATTTATCCCATTTAACGATGCAATATGACTGAAATAAACTTATGTAAAAATAGAATAACTTTGCTTGTGGTCAGTAAATTTTTTATTGAAAAAATGACGCAAAACTTCAACCTATTCATCCCAACCAATCAAACTGATGATGATGAAGACGATGATTGGTCAGAATACGAAGAACCATGGGAAAACGAAGAAGACTGGGAAGATGAAATTTGGGACGATGAGGAAGATTTAGAAGATGATGAAATTTGAAACAAATTCACTGTAAGATTGTTATAGATTATAATTCATTTGATTTATTCCTTAATTGGATAATTCAATGGAAAGTTGAGTACAGTTCGATAAAAATTACTGTACCTTTGTAGAACATTTTATAGAAAATTTTAAAAAGATTATTTATGTCAGTTTTAGTAGGAAAAAAGGCTCCAGAAGTTTATGGTAAAGCAGTAATTAATGGAAACGATATAGTTGATGATTTTAGTTTGGAACAATACAGAGGAAAATATGTGATATTTTTCTTTTATCCGGCAGATTTCACATTTGTTTGTCCAACAGAATTAATCGCTTTTCAAGACAGTTTAAGTGAATTTGAAGCAAGAAATACAGTAGTTGTCGGGGCTTCAACAGACTCCGCATTTTCACATTGGAAATGGCTACAAACACCTCAAAATGAAGGCGGTATCAAAGGAGTAACATATCCAATTTACGCAGACAATTCACTGATGGTTTCAAAAGCATACGATGTTTTGGCGGGTGGTGAAGTTTACACAGAAGAGGGAGAAATCAAATTTGAAGGTTCGCCAGAAGCATATCGCGGTTTGTTTTTGATTGATAAAGACGGCATCGTTCGTCATCAAGTTGTAAACGATATGCCATTAGGACGAAGTGTGGAAGAGGCAATTCGTGTGTTAGATGCACTACAATTTACAGAAGAATACGGAGAAGTTTGTCCCGCCAATTGGCGAAAAGGCGACAAAGCCCTAAAAGCTACACAAGAAGGAGTTTCAAGCTATCTTTCAAAATAAGTATTTGTGCTATTTTGGAATTATTTTAACACAACTTTCAATTAGCAAGTTAAATTCACTATTTTTTTTAGCATTTAGATGAAAGTTATATGTCATCTAAATCTGATATTAAAATCAATAGACCTAACAGGTTTTGAAAACCCGTTAGGTCTCTTTTATCTAACCTTTAAAGGATAAAACCAATCTTTTGATTAATTTTGTACTACTGTTCTTTCAATTTTATATTTTGATATGGAAAAAATTTGGGGATTTGCACTTATAAGTACCATTGTTGTAAGTTTAATTTCATTAATCGGTGTTTTTTTATTGGCGATGAATCAAAGAAAATTGCAACATTTGCTTATTTATTTAATTAGCTTTTCAGTTGGTGCATTACTCGGAAATGCTTTTTTTCATCTTGTACCTGAAGCATATTTTCATTTCGAATCGGCCAAAACCACATCCTGGTTGATTGTAGGAGGATTTATCGTATTTTTTTTAGTAGAACAATTATTACACTCGCATCAAGTTGATGTGAGAAATGAAAACAAAGCTATTAAAACGTACGGTTATTTGAGTCTTTATGCTGATGGAATTCATAATTTTACCGATGGAATTTTAATTGGTGCTGCTTGGTTGTTTTCGCCCGAATTAGGGATTGCCACCACTACAACCGTAATTTTGCATGAAATCCCACAAGAGATAAGTGATTTTGGAATTTTATTGAAAGCAGGATTTACAAAAAAGAAAGCACTTCTTTATAATTTTTTTGCAGCTATTTCAGCAATTTTCGGCACTGCTTTAGCTCTTTGGCTTGGGCACGAAGTTGAACATTTTTCTATTTTTATTTTACCAGTTGCAGCCGGTGGATTTATCTATTTATCTGCTTCCAGCCTGCTTCCCGAGATTGTGAAAAACACAACAAACAAAAACTGGTGGATTCACACACTCATTGTAGCATTGGGATTGATTTTAATGTATGGATTTAGTCTAACCGGAACACACCAACACTAAAAAAGAAAAATTATGTGTAAAAAAACAATGAAACCAATCGTTATCTTTATTCTTTTGTCCACTTCTACTTTTGGCTTCAGTCAAGATTTGAAACTGAATACTGAACTCAATTTCTTTTTTGATAATACAGAATTTTCTAAATCGAGTTATACGAAAGATCAAACAATGGCTGGAGTTCAACTTACGCAGGAAATTGGATTGAATTTTGATAAAAAGCATTTCATTTACAGCGGAATAGATGCAATTAAAAATTTGGGATCACATCATTTTTTTGATGATTACCATCTTTTAGCATATTATAAAATGGTGGATAAAAACACACTATTGGAAATTGGTTCTTTTCATCGGCACGAATTGTTTGACGATTATTCAAATCTTTTCTTTCAAGATTCTATTAATTTCTATAAACACACTGTTGATGGGGTTTTTCTTAAAAAAGGAGATAAAGACCAATTTTTAAAATTGTGGTTGGATTGGACTGGATTACAAAGTGCCACTGAGCGAGAAAGTTTTTATGTGGGTCTTTCTGGGCACAAAAATTTCGGAAAATTCTTTTTTGCAAATTTTCAATCATATATGTATCATTTTGCTACTACTCGACCTAATCCGTTAGATTTGTCGGTAGTTGACAATCTGCAAGGTCAATTTTCTATTGGATTCAATTACACAGATAAACCGCAAAACCACCATTTTTCGACTTCTATTGGTTTAATGAGCGGCTTTGAACGCGACCGAAAATTGATGGATGATTACAAAACGCCATTAGGAATAGTTATTACTTCAAAATACGACTACAAAGGATTTGGCACAGAAAATATTTTATATTACGGGCAAAAACGGTTGACTTTGTACGAAAAATATGGAAACGAATTGTATTGGGGAAATCCTTTTTTACGCGGTGGAAATTATTTTCAAAATAAATTATATTGGACTTGGATTGAAAACGACAAAATTGAAGGACAACTTTCAGCCCGAACACATTTTTCAGAAGGAAAATTATTTTTTGAACAGATGCTCACACTCAATATTGCAATCAACAACGACAAGCAACCAAAGAAAAAAGCCACTTTCTGGGAGAGGATTTTTAGTAATACAGAAACCGAACCTGAGCAACTTTCTTTCTAATTTTACAACTACATTTTTATCCTTTTACTGAAAATAAACTCTTCCTTATTGTTAAAAATTCAACAATAAACCAATTATTATCGAAAAAATTGGACTATTTTCTCAATTCTTTTTAAAAAATCGTTTAACCTTTGATTTAAACAATTATCTTTGTAAGGTACAATCAATATAAAATCAATCAACGCTTAACTAAATGTTCGATCAAGTTGTTGGACATCAAGATATAAAGGAACGCCTTATCCAAGCCGTAAAAAACAACCGAAT
>JBDHYS010000086.1:0-6470 GCA_039811505.1 Paludibacteraceae bacterium
TTTTCAATATGGTAGGTGAAAAAGTTATTTCAACAGAATACAATGGTGGCATTGCAGTTGGTCATTTGAACAAAGGAGTTTACATTGTTCGCACGGATAAAGGAACGCAAAAAGTTACTTTGTAATCTTTACGGTTCAAACTGAAAACATATAAGCTAAAAAACCACCTTTTCGGTGGTTTTTTAGCTTGAGGGAAATGAGGAATTAAAAGTTTTAGAAATATTTTATAATTACATCGTTCACTTCTCTTTCCCCTTTCTAACTTTATAAACTTTACAAACTTTACAAACTCAATACACAAATGCTCCGATTTAATGAAATAATTTACGGTCCTGTTTTGAGCAGAAGATTAGGCGTTTCGTTGGGTGTAAATTTATTGCCCATCGATGCAAAGATTTGCTCTTTTAATTGTATCTATTGTGAGTGTGGATTTAACACAACAATGCAAGAAAATCCACTTCCAAGCCGCAGTGAAGTGTATGAAGCACTCGAATTGCAGTTGCAAAAAATGGTTCGTGAAAATCATTTACCCGATGTAATTACATTTGCCGGAAACGGCGAACCAACACTTCATCCTGCTTTTGAAGAGATTATTGACGATACTGTATTTTTACGAAACAAATATGCTCGACAAGCCAAAGTGAGTGTTTTAACTAATTCTACCCGATTGCACAAACCACACGTAAACACCGCATTACAAAAAGTAGATAATGCCATCCTTAAATTTGACAGTGCCATTGAAGAAACAATGCAACTGCTTGATCAACCTGTTGGGAAACATATCACGGTGGAATGGATAAAGGAGCAAATAAAGAACTTTCAAGGCGATAAAATTGTTCAAACAATGTTTTTGCGTGGTAAATGGAGAGAGAAAACGGTGGACAACACAACACAAAAAGAGATTGATGCTTGGCTTCTTGCGTTGGAAGAGATGAACATCCAACAAGTGATGATTTATACTATCGATAGAGAAACGCCGGTGGAAACGTTGCAAAAGATTAGTTTAGACGAGTTAAATGCCATTGCTGAAAAAGCAAGGAAAAGAGGAATTTTAGTTTCAGTAGCAGGGTAAAAACAGATTTTGTCGCAGAAACTTTTTCAGAGTGCCCCTTTTTTATAGAAAAGTAATTATCTTTGTCGTTTTATATCTTGATGTTACGTATGGAAACGATTGTATTTGCTACACACAACCAAAATAAATTGAACGAAATCAAAAGTATTTTAAAAGAACGTTTTAATGTCGTTGGATTAACAGAAATTGGTTGTACAGAGGAGATTCCGGAAAATGGGGCTACAATAGCTGAAAATGCAGCCATAAGAGCACGGTTTGTGTACGAAAAATACAATTTGAATTGTTTCGCTGATGATACAGGATTGGAAGTAGATGCTTTGAATGGCGAACCGGGAGTTTTTTCGGCTCGTTATGCCGGCGAACCAACCGATTCTGTAAAAAATATGGAAAAATTGCTTTTTAAGTTGAAAAACAATTCCAATCGGAAAGCACGTTTTCGTACCGTTATTGTGTATGTAGAAAACGGGATTTCCACATTTTCTGAAGGAGTTGTGGAGGGAAACATCACAGAAAGTAAAAAAGGCGAAAAAGGATTTGGCTACGATCCTATTTTCAAACCGGACGGATACAAAGTTACATTTGCCGAAATGGGAAGCGAGGAGAAGAATAAAATTAGCCATAGAGCAAAAGCAACTCAGTTTTTTTTACAATTTCTTGATAATAAATAAACTCTTATTACAATAAGAAAAAGAAAATTTAGTTTAAATATAGTTTAATCTACCTACCCTAATAGATAGTTTTATGTTTAGAAAAGGATTATTTTTTGTTGCACTTTTTGTTGTAGCATTTTCAGTTCAGAGCCAAATAGAAATGGGAAAATGGCGTACCCATTTTGGATACAATAATATGTCTAAAATTTCCCAAACTTCCAATAAAGTTTTTGTTGTGAGTAGCGGAGCGCTGTTTTCTGTTGATAAACGCGATGGAAGTATGGAGTTTTACAGCAAAACTACAGGTTTACACGGGACGAGAGTTTCAATTGTTGGATACGATGAGGTCAGCAATAAACTTTTGATTATTTATGACGATGGAAACATTGATTTTCTCACAGTTGGCGGTGTTACCAATTTGGCTGAATATTACAACAAGCAAATGTCGGCAAATAAAGAGGTAAATCATATCCTTTTCAATGGAAATACTGCCTTTTTATCGTGTAATTTTGGAATTATTACCCTCAATATGACCAAAATGGAGATTCAAGACACATATTATATTGGTGCTGATGCTTCGGAAGTAAAAGTGCTGAACACCACCAAACAGAATGGATTTATCTATGCTGTAACCCCTACTGCTATTTACAAGGCAGACATTAACAATCCTTTTTTAATTAATTACGAATCTTGGACGAATGTAACCGGATTACCCGGAAGTGGAAATTTACAAGCTTTGTATGCTTTTGGAGATGATTTGATTTTACTTCGCAATGGAAAAATTTACAAGCAAAACAGTGGTGGAACTTGGAGCAATTTGGATGTAAGTTTGAATTATACAAATATTGGAACAAGTGAAAATTATCTTTTTGGTTACACTGCAGGCAGTACTTATGTGTTTAATTCACAACTTACCAAAACAGCAATAACCAATCTAACCAAATTAAATGGTGGCACTTACGACACGCAAGCATCAAAATTTTGGTTTATAGGAGATGATCGAGGCGTTGCAAATTACACTTTGAATGGAGGTGGAAATCCTGCTATTAATTTTTTCAAACCCGATGGACCCATTGTAAATACACCCGACTTTGTGAAATTTGCCGGTGAAAAACTATTTGTTCTACCCGGCGAAAAAGTATTAGGACCTGCAAGAAGAGCCGGACATATTATGATTTTTGAAAACAACGCATGGAATAATATCACAAGACAAACCATTGAACAAAGTGTTCCTGCCAATATTCGTGTGGAAGATTTTTGTGCTATTACAATTGATCCTACCGACCACTCACATTATTTTCTAAATAGTGCAAGTAGTGGAATTTTTGAATTCAGAAATGACCAGTTTTATCAACTTTTCAACCGATATAATAGTAATATTAAAACTGCATTGGATTTAGCACAAGATGAGTATCAATGGACTGACAATGTACTTCTTGATGAAAGTGGAAATATTTGGTTTACAAATGATTTGACAAGCGAAGGATTAAAGGTTCGAATGGCTGATGGGACTTGGATTGGTTTTGAATTAGATGGTTTGAGAAATATTCAATCATTGGGTACGATTCACATTAACACGTTAAATAAAAAACATAAATGGATTTTGTCCACACAGTACACGCCAGGAATTTGTATCTTTGATGACAACGGTTCAATTGCGAACAAAGCAGATGATAGAACAGTTTTCTACAGTTCGTTTAATTATTCGACAAGCGATGGAGTGAAAACTATATTCCCTACGTTATTTAATTGTATAGCACAAGATAAAAACGGAATAATATGGGTTGGAACGGATAAAGGACCATTTTTAATTCCCAATACAACGAAAGCATTTGATACTGATTTTATGGCTTCACGTATTATCATCCCCCGAAATGATGGAACAGGATTGGGCGATTACTTGTTGGAAGAACAAAATATTACGGCTATTGCCATTGATGGAGCAAATCGAAAATGGCTTGGAACAGAAGGAGCAGGAATTTATTTAATGTCTGAAAATGGACAAGAAACAATTTATCATTTCACAACAAAAAATAGTCCGTTGCTTTCCGATATTATTTTATCCATTGATATAAATCCGGTTACAGGAGAGGTCTATTTTGGAACGGGTGCGGGTTTGGTTTCTTTCCAAAGCGATGCAGCTAATGCCGAAAAAGTTTTCAAAAATGTTCACGTGTATCCAAATCCAGTGCGTGAAAATTTTACCGGAGTAATCACGGTTACAGGATTAGTTGAAAATACAATTGTGAAATTTACAGATGTGGCTGGAAATCTTATCAATGAAACAAAATCCAACGGTAGCATTGCTACTTGGGACGGAACAAATAAATTTGGACAACGAGTTGATACAGGAGTTTATTTGGCAATTTGCATTTCGGAAGACGGACAAGAAAGTAAAACAGTCAAAATTTTGATTATCAATTAATACACTTTTTATAGAATTTCAGTCAAATGAGAAATAATAACTTTGATCTGTTAAGATTAATTCTTGCTTTCACTGTTGTGTTTGGTCATTTGATTGAATTATCCGGTGCACCGGAGTTTCAAAAATTCAGATTTTTTTTTGATACTTATATTGCATTCACCGGTTTTTTTGCAATAAGTGGTTTTTTAATTGCTAAAAGCTACCAAACAAGTTCTTCGCTTTCAAGTTATTTCAAAAAAAGGGCTGCAAGAATTTTGCCCGCTTATCTTTTTCTGATTATTTCATCGTTTTTTTTACTAAGCTTTGTAAGTACTTTAAGTTTTACCGATTATTTTCTCAATTCACAAACAGGAAAATATTTAGCTGCAAATTTGACATTTCTCAACTTTCTGCAACCATGCTTGCCCGGAGTTTTTGAAGAAAATCCGCTTCAGTGCTCTGTTAATGGTGCTTTATGGACATTAAAAATTGAAGTGCTTTATTACTTGTCTGTTCCGATTTTGATTTTCCTGTTGAATAAAAGTCGCAAAAAGTTAATTTGGATTATTTTGATTTACGTTTTATCAATTGCGTATAAAACAACATTGATGAATATTGGAACCGAAAAATATATTTTGTTGGCACGGCAATTACCCGGATTTATGTCCTATTTCGTTTCAGGAATTGCATTAAGTTACTATTTTGACCTATTTATTAAATACAAAAACAAGATCGTTTGGATCGCAATCGTTGTGTTTATTTTTGAAAAATGGATACATATTGAGTATTTAATGCCCATTTCTCTCTCAATTATTGTGTTTACTTTTGCATATAGTTTTAAAAAACTTAATTCCCTAATCCGTTTTGGGGATATTTCTTACGGAGTTTACATTTTCCACTGCCCCATTATTCAAACTGCAACGTCATTTGGATTTTTTAAAAACTATAATTCCTATTTTGTTGCTTTTGTTTCACTTCTGATAATAATTGTCGTTTCTCTACTTTCATGGCATCTGAACGAAAAAAGATGGTTAAATCTCTATCGGCGAAAATAGGAACGAACTAAAAAAACAATTCTTTTCCTAAACATTTTCTATTTATACCATGTTTATGGTATGTAATTCCCACAAGATGGTTATTGTAGATTTTTTTTTGTCATATTACTTTTGCAATTAAAACAAATAAGAAACAATAATCATGGCGAAAATAGCTAAAAAAATTACAGATTTAATAGGAAATACTCCTTTGTTGGAGTTGAGTAATTATACCGAGATCAACAATTTGGAAGCAAGATTGTTGGTCAAAATAGAGGCTTTCAATCCGGCAAGTTCCGTAAAAGACAGAATTGCATTGGCAATGGTGGAAGATGCCGAGAAAAAAGGTTTATTGAAAAAAGGGATGGAAATAATTGAGCCAACAAGTGGAAATACCGGTATTGGTTTGGCAATGGTTGCCGCCACAAAAGGATACAAACTTACGCTCACAATGCCCGATACGATGAGTGTTGAAAGGAGAAATTTATTAAAAGCATTGGGAGCAACAATTGTTTTAACACCCGGAGCGGAAGGCATGAAAGGAGCAATTGCTAAAGTGCAACAATTGGCAGAAGAGAGAGGAAATGTTTTCGTACCTCAACAGTTTGAAAACTCTGCCAATGTAGAGGTTCATGAAAGAACGACCGGAGAAGAAATATGGCGTGATACAGATGGAAATATTGATATTTTTCTATCTGGAGTTGGAACGGGCGGAACAGTTACAGGAGCTGGTAAAAAGTTGAAACAATATAATCCAGCCATTCAAGTAGTAGCAGTTGAACCGACAGATTCGCCCGTATTATCAGGTGGAAATCCAGGTCCTCATAAGATTCAAGGAATTGGAGCCGGATTTATTCCAAAAATTTATAATTCTTCTGTTGTAGATAAAATTATTCAAATTGAAAATGACGAGGCAATTCAAACATCAAGAATTGTTGCTCAAAAAGAAGGATTATTGGTTGGAATCTCATCAGGTGCAGCCATTGCAGCGGCTACCAAATTAGCCAAATTAGCCGAAAATAAAGGAAAAACAATCGTTGCTGTTCTTCCTGATACAGGCGAAAGATATTTATCAACCGTGCTTTATGCTTTTGATGAATATCCAATACTTTAATTATCAAAAGAATAAATAAGAAAAAACAATATTTAACTTATAAAGAAGAGAAAATTATGTCAGATAATCAATTAAAATTTGAAACTTTACAAGTACACGCAGGTCAATCAGTAGATCAAACCACATTTTCACGTGCTACACCCATATATCAAACCTCATCGTATGTTTTTACCGATGCAAAAGATGGAGCCGATTT
>JBDHYS010000087.1:0-6460 GCA_039811505.1 Paludibacteraceae bacterium
ATTTAATGGATGGAATCCTTCATCGCATCAGATGACTAAAATAGCTGAAAATAAGTATCAAATAGAAGTTGAAACCTCATCAACAGGTCTGAAATATAAATATTGTTCCGGTCCGGGTTGGCAATATGTAGAGAAAACTTCATCGGGTGGAGAAGTAGCAGACAGAAGCTATAATGCCAACGATAATGTAGCAAAATGGGCTGCCGTTTATAATCCAACACTTATACCAGGTAATATTACCATTACAGCAAATGTGCCGGCAAATACGCCTGATGGTGAAGTGTACATTGCAGGAAGTTTTACAGATCCAACTTGGGATCCGGCATTTGCCTTAAAAATGGCAAAAGTAAGCTCTACTCAATATCAAATAACCGTTCCAAATGTTACCGTAATTCAATATAAATTATTGTGCGGTCGTTCTTGGGACAATGAAGAGCTAACAGCCGATGGAGAACCAGTCGAAGATCGCTCGGCTACTATTACATCACCAAATGTAACTATCACAGTAGCACAATGGAAAAGCGTAGGCGGTTCAGGTTCTTCAGATGTGATAAGTCATACTTTTTCATCTTTTGCACCGCTTCAAGGATCACGCAGGGTTTTGATTTATTTACCACCCGATTATGAATCCAATCCGGAGAAATATTATCCGGTTCTTTACATGCACGATGCTCAAAATGTGTTGGAAACGGGTCCTTATGGTACTTGGGATGTGAAGAAAACGCTCAATTCAATGCACAGTTCCGGTAAAAGAATTGGAATTGTGGTGGCTATTGATAACGGTGCCGGTCGGTTAAAAGAATATACTCCGTTTGGAAATTCATCGTATGAAGGTGGCGTAGCAGAAGGAGATGAATATTTAACAGCAATTAAAAATGTTGTTATGCCGTATATAAATGCCAATTATCGCACATTGACGGATAGAGAAAACACCGGAATAATGGGAAGTTCGATGGGAGGATTAATCTCATACTATGCAGCTCTGAAAGAGCATGATACGTTTGGTTTGATAGCTCCAATGTCTCCTTCATTTTGGTTTTGTAAAAATGATTTAAGTACGTATGTTGATAGCTGGAGTGGAAGTAACAAAGAAAGAACAAAATTTTATTTCATTTGTGGAGGCAACGAAGGTGAACCTTCTATGGTCCCTGATATGCAACAATTTTACAATAAGACCAAACAAATAGGATTCTTAGAATCAAATATGATGTACGAAGTTGTAAATGAAGCAGTACATAACGAAGCTTCTTGGGCAGCTCAATTTGGTCGTGTGTATGAGTTTTTATATGAAAATCCTATTTCAAAAGTTGAGAATCCAAACAACTTTGCAGAAAAAATACAAATTAGTGTAAACAAGAGTTCGCTTAATATAGCTAATCTTGCTGCTGAATTAATTGATTTTACTCTATTTGATATTGCCGGAAAACAAATAATGAAAAAAACGGCTGACACTTCTTTTACAATATCATCTTTAGAAAAAGGTGTATATGTAGCAAAATTAAATTCTGCAAATCAAGAGTATTCGCAGAAGGTAATCATTCCATAATTTGATATTGAATTGATTGCTAAAAATTAGAATATAAACGTATGAAAAAAGGATAATTTGCTCCCCGAAATTCTTACGTTTATATTTTTTAAAATCTTAAATAAAAACAAGAAATAAATTAAAATGAAAAAAAACTATCTATTTACGTTTGCAATAGCTTTTGTCTTTTTATTTGGAATACAAAGTAATGTTGCAGCACAAGCACCCTCTCAAAGTAACGCAGTTATGATTCAAGCTTTCCATTGGGATTCGAATGCAGAAACTTCTTGGGATAAATTATATCAAATTTCAGGTGATCTTTCCGGAAATTTTGATGTGGTTTGGTTGCCGCCTTCGGCTTTTTCGAGTGGAGGAACCGGTTATATGCCCAAACAACTTAGCAATCAAAACAGTGCTTGGGGAACAGCCAATTCGCTTAAGCGACTAATAAGTGCATTAAAAGCTAATAATTCTCGTCCGATGGCGGATATTGTTGTAAATCACCGCGATGGAATGACAAGCTGGATGGATTTCTATACCGACAATTTCGGCTCGTACGGTACTTTTACGTTTGGGCGTGAACATATTTGTTCCAACGATGAAGCACAATATTCATCGGCTGTTCCAGCTAATCAAAAACCAACAGGAGCTAACGATACAGGTGAAAATTTTGCCGGTACAAGGGATTTAGATCATACAAATTCGTATGTGCAAGATGCGACAAAAGCTTATATGAAATGGATGAAAAATGAGATGCAATATGATGGATGGCGATATGATATGGTAAAAGGTTTTAGCGGTTCGTATATAAATATTTACAATGCTGCCGGCGGAGCTTATTTGTCTGTAGGAGAATATTGGGATGGTAATTATGATTTGGTTATGGGATGGGTAAATGCTACTGGTAAAACAAGTACAGCTTTCGATTTTCCAATGAAATATGCTGCATTAAACAATGGTTTGGCTGGAAATAATTACGGTGCAATGGCTTGGAGTGATGGCTCAAAAAGTCGGCCTGCTGGGTTAATTCATTCTGCTGCTTCCAATCGTTATGCTGTTACGTTTGTAGATAATCACGATACGTATCGTGATGGCAGTAAATTTACAGGCGATATTTTGAAAGCAAATGCGTATATTTTATCCTCGCCCGGCATTCCTTGTGTATTTTATCCTCATTGGCGCGATTATAAAACAGAAATAAACGCAATGATTAAAGCACGGAAATCTGTCGGTTTGCACAATGAATCTGATGTGGAAGTTCAAAATACTTCAGGATTTTATAAAGCGTACTCAAAAGGAACTTGTGGAGAAATGCTCACTTTTATCGGTGGCAGTGAAGGAAGTTGGAATGCACCTACAACCGGTGGTTGGAGCAAAGCGTGTGGTGGAAATGGTTGGGCGATGTACACAAAACTTACAAGTCAAAGTTGCTTAAATGAGTTTCAGGCAAAATTGGATAATGGAACAAATCCATCGGGAGGTGGTGGAGAAATAGGTACATTGACTATTAAAGTGAAAGTCCCTGCAACGTGGACAAATGTGAAAATATGGGCTTGGGATGCTTCTAATGAATCAACTAACTATACCGGTGGAAAATGGCCCGGAGTAGATATGAAAAGTGAAGGAGATAATGTTTTTTCATATACAATCAACAATGTTACTGCATCTGAAGTGGGTGTTGTGGTTAATAACGGCGGAACAACTCCAACGGAACAAACAGTCGATTTATTTACCACAGGAAATGTGTGTTGGAAATTAGGTGATGCACCCGTAATAACAACAAATCCTAAAAAATACGAAGCAACCGTTTCAGAAGATTGTTTTGGTGGTACGGGAGTAATTTCACCGAAAACAGTTAATCTTCAAATTTATCCCAATCCGACAGCTGAAAAACTGTATATTAATAGCGATGAAGATGTGAAAGAGATTGAAATCTATTCCATCACAGCAGAAAAAGTAATACAATTGGAAGGAAATGTTAATCAAGTAGATGTTAGCAAGTTGCAATCTGGTATTTATACAATTAAAGCACGTACAGAAACGAATAATTTGGTGTCTCTTCGATTTATAAAAAAATGAGAAGGTAAAAAAGGATAGGTTGGTTATTTCTTAAAAATTAATATCCATTTATTGTTTGTTAAATCATTCGATAGATGGATATTTTTTATTTTATCAAATGTTCGAGCCACACTCGGTTGATTTAAAAAAAGAAAGGCTGTCTCACGACAACCCAATCTTACAAATTAACCTTAAATCTAATACCATGAAAAACACAGTACAAAGATACAAATGTTTATGTTATAAAACACGTTTTTCGGCGAACAAAGTCTGATTTTAATTTAATTTAACGGTTAATTGTTAATTTTGCACTTTTTTTCGTTCTTTTGCCTTTTTAATATCTACTTTTAATTGCTCGATTTCTTTATCTTGATTTCGTATTGTTTTGAGCAGTGCGTTTAATTCCTCGTTCTCAATCGTTGTTGGATATTGAGCATCAACAAGGTTTAAGAAATCTGCTAAAACATTCATATAGTTTGTAAATGCTTCGTAAGGAGAACTATAAGGCGTTCCGTAGGCATCAGAATGAGACATAAAACGGAAATTATCAGAAGTTTGAAGCAACAGCCAATTGCGTAAAAGAGGCTTGTCTTTTGTCATATTTACCCGTTCGCTTACGGCATAAAGTTTATTCAATGCTTCTTGTTGCAAGTCGTTCCCATTCCAAGGTGATATATCGTTGCTTGACGACCAACTTGTAGGATATTGATTGGAGAGTGCATCAAAAGGCTCCGATTTTTTAGCAATTTCAGATGGTGTTAAAAATCCAATTCCTTGTTCCATTGCAAAATATGGAATCGCTTTTAAGAAATCGAAAATACCACTTTCTGCTTTTTGACTACCTCCAAAAGTATCATAACCCATCCAAATGTTAAATACTTGTTCAGCAACAGGTGTTTTCGCTATCCAAGAAATAAATTTTTTAGCGTCCAACGGAAATTCACTCCAAGCTCTGTTGGAAAAATGGAATGAAATATCGTTACTCAATTTATTGTTTCTTACTAATAATTTTAATTTTGAAACGTAAGGATGTTTGTAAACATAATTGGGGCTTTTCCACCC
This sequence comes from Paludibacteraceae bacterium, assembly GCA_039811505.1. Classification (GTDB taxonomy): domain Bacteria; phylum Bacteroidota; class Bacteroidia; order Bacteroidales; family Paludibacteraceae; genus UPXZ01. The sequence continues at coordinate 4,646 of JBDHYS010000087.1, forward strand.
TAAAACGTATTTTACTCCTTCCGTCATAACGGTTTTATAGCCCATTTTTGAAACAGTTTCACCAATTTCATCAGAATAAATTAATTCCGAATTTCTGAATGTGGTTGGTTTTTTCCCAAAAAGTTCTTCAATTTTATGGGAATGAAGTTCAACTTGTCGGCTAAATTCATAAGCATCATACACAGAAGCCAATGAATGTGCATACGTTTCTGTTGTAAATTCGACACTTCCTGTTTTTGCAAGTTCTTTGAAACTGTCAATAACTTCGGGTGCAAATTGCTCAAAAAGCTCCAATGCAACGCCAGAAATAGAAAACGAACATTTAAATTTTCCATTAGATGATTGAATCATCTCCAATAACAATTTGTTTGTTGGAAGATAAGATTTCTCTACTAATTCCTGTATTTGCTCTTCTGTCTGAAAATCATCGTAATAGTAATGATCTTGCCCGATTTCAAAAAAATGATACTTTTTCAATCGAAACGGGTGATGGATTTGAAAATTAAAACATATATTTTTCATGTGATAAAATTTTTAATAGTTATAGTTTTGTTGAATTGCTTTTTCATAAATAGCCCGAACTTTTAGCCCCGCATCATACCATTTAATGTTGTTTACCTCTTCCAATCCCAATTCACGTAAACTTTTATACATCGAAGGATATGAAATAATGGAATAAATTGCATCTGCCATTGCTTGAATATCCCAATAATCTGTTTTTATAACGTGTGTGAGAATTTCAGCACAGCCGGATTGATACGAAATAATCGAAGGAGTTCCAACTTGCATTGCTTCCAACGGGGAAATTCCAAAAGGTTCGGATACGGAAGGCATAATATACACATCACTTTGTGCCAACATATCGTGAACAGCATCTCCTTTTAGGAATCCGGGAAAATGAAATCTATCAGCAATCCCTTTTTTTGCGGCTAATTCAATCATAGCGTTCATCATATCACCGCTTCCAGCCATTACAAAACGTACTTTTTTTGTTTTTTGAAGAACTTGATGGGCTGCTTCTACAAAATATTCGGGTCCTTTTTGCATGGTTATTCGACCCAGAAAAGTTACGACTTTGTCATCTCGCTCTTTTTTCATAAATCGCTCCACGTTTTCCAACGGTTCGACAGCATTGTGAACAGTGGTAACTTTATCGGGATGTTGGTGGTATTTTTCAATAACAGTTCTTCTTGTTAAATTGCTTACAGTCATTATATGGTCAGCAGCATCCATTCCGTCTTTTTCTATTTTGTAAACAGTAGGATTTACATTTCCACGACTGCGATCGAAATCGGTTGCATGAACGTGAATTACAAGCGGTTTTCCGCTTATTTGTTTTGCAAATCTTCCGGCAGGATAAGTGAGCCAGTCGTGCGAATGAATCACATCAAATTCTAATTGGTGCGCCAAAACACTTGCTACAGCTTCGTAATTGGATATTTCTTCAATAAGATTATCGGGATATTTTCCTGAAAAATCAATGCAACCCAAATCATTTGTTGCAATTCTTGAAAAATCGTATTTGATTCCATTTCGGAGCCAAAAATACTCATCTGGGTGCATTATCCAACCAATTCGATGTTCTACATGTTCTCTCGAATTTTCTTTCCAAACTACCGGAACATTGTTAGCACCAATTATTTTAAGAAAACTTTGATCTTCGTCTCCGTGTGGTTTTGGTATTACAAATGTAATTTCCATATCTTCTTGTTCAGACATCCCTTTGGTGAGTCCAAAACTTGCTGTACCCAATCCACCTAAAATGTGGGGCGGAAATTCCCATCCAAACATTAGTGCTTTCATAGTTCTATCATG
>JBDHYS010000088.1:0-6425 GCA_039811505.1 Paludibacteraceae bacterium
AAAACGTAATAATGCTGTTTGTAGTATAGATTTGGCTATTTAAAATAAAAAATGAATACTCGAAATTGAATATTCATTCTTTATAAAGTTCGTTTTCAAATTATGTATCAATATTTGCATACGTAGCATTTTCTTCAATAAATTGACGTCTTGGAGCTACATCATCGCCCATCAACATAGAGAAAACGTGATCAGCAGTGGCTGCATTCTCAATGGTAACTTGCCGCAACGTTCTGTTTTCAGGGTTCATTGTTGTGTCCCAAAGTTGCGTTTCGTTCATTTCTCCCAAACCTTTGTAGCGTTGAATTGTGATTCCAGATTCGCTTCCACCACCGTATTTATCAATAAATGCTTGGCGTTGTTGTTCGTTCCAGGAATATTCTTCCGTTTTTCCTTTTTTCATCAAATAAAGCGGAGGCGTAGCAATATACAAATATCCATTTTCTACAATTTCTTTCATGTGTCTGAAAAAGAAAGTCATCAAAAGCGTTGCAATGTGGCTTCCGTCCACATCGGCATCGGTCATAATTACAATTTTTTTGTAACGTAACTTTGTCAAATTCAATGCTTTGCTGTCTTCTTCCGTTCCAATGGTAACGCCAAGTGCAGTGTAAATATTTTTTATCTCATCGCTTTCAAGCACTTTGTGCGGCATTGCTTTTTCCACATTCAAAATTTTTCCTCTTAGCGGAAGAATTGCTTGAAACTCACGACTTCTTCCTTGTTTTGCCGTTCCGCCTGCAGAATCCCCTTCGACTAAAAACAATTCGCATTTATCAGGATCTTTGCTTGAACAATCTGCCAATTTTCCGGGTAATCCGCCACCGGAAAGAGGCGATTTTCGTTGTACCATTTCACGGGCTTTTCGGGCAGCATGACGCGCAGTTGCAGCCAACACAACTTTATCCACAATGGTTCGGGCATCTTTTGGATTTTCTTCCAAATAATTTCCAAGTGCCTCGCTTACAGCCATATCAACAGAACCCATCACTTCATTATTTCCCAATTTTGTTTTGGTTTGTCCTTCAAATTGTGGCTCGGCAACTTTTATAGAAATCACGGCTGTCAATCCTTCACGAAAATCATCTCCGCTGATTTCTATTTTTTGTTTTTCTAATTTTTCGAGCAATTTGCTGTCTTCGGCATATTTTTTCAGCGTGCGGGTTAATCCGCGTCTGAAACCTGCCAAATGCGTTCCTCCTTCAATGGTATTGATATTATTCACATAAGAATGGATATTTTCATTGTACGATGTGTTATAAACCATCGCAATTTCAACAGGAGTTCCGTTTTTCTCGGTAGAAATATGTATAATATTGTCAATCAAATTCTCACGACTTTCATCAATATATTCTACAAATTCTTTCAATCCTTCTTCTGAATAGAATGAATCTTGTTTGTATTCTCCATCGCTTTTTAGTTCTCTTTTATCAGTAAGAATAAGTGTAATTCCTGCATTTAAATAGGCTAATTCCCGTAAACGATTGGCTAAAATATCGTATTTATAAACCGTTTCGATAAAAATGGAAGTATCTGGTTTGAAAATAACTTTTGTGCCTTGTTCTTGGGTCTCGCCCACTTCTTTCACATCAAATTGAGGTTTTCCACACGAATATTCTTGCACGTACAATTTCTTATTCTTTGCCACTTCCACACGTAAGTAAGTAGAGAGTGCGTTTACACAAGAAACTCCTACTCCGTGCAAACCGCCGGAAACCTTATAACTTCCTTTGTCAAATTTTCCTCCGGCGTGAAGAACAGTCATCACCACTTCAAGAGCAGATTTTCCCTCTTTTTCATGATAATCTACTGGGATTCCACGTCCATTGTCTGAAACTGTGATTGAATTATCTTCGTTGATGATAACATTTATTGTGTCGCAAAAGCCGGCAAGAGCTTCGTCAATGGAATTATCCACCACTTCATACACCAAATGGTGTAATCCTTTTACACCCACATCTCCAATATACATTGCAGGGCGTTTTCTTACAGCTTCTAATCCTTCCAGAACCTGAATGCTACTTGCACCGTATTGCTCATTCGCTTCGTTCAACTGTTGATCTGTCATTCTATTTTATTAATTTTCAAGTATTTATTGCAATTATGATTTTTTGAATTACTTCTGCTTTTGAAACTCAAAAAACATACAAATATAGTAAAATTCCACGACATATTCAAATAATTTCGGAACTTAATTAAAATAATTATCTGCTAATTAAAGAATGAAAAGAAGTAAAGAAGAAAATGAATAATTTTGAAATTTATTACGAAATAAAACAGGGTTTAACGATGCTTTTATTATTGATAAAGCAAAACGGAAAGAATTAATCGAACAAGGTCTCTGAATGTTCGGTTGAAAGAATATTTTCACTATATTTTGTTCGGATGTTAATGTGTTGTAAGGATTGGATGTAACTCATTGCGATAGATTTGTTTCGCCCTACGGGAGGAGATTATTGTTATTGTTCTAACCGTAAGATAAATCTTAGGGTAAATCACATATTGTCCTACGGACAAAGATTTAGGGCGTGATTAGATTTTCCACTAACTCAACGTATTTTTCAGTAACAACACGTTTGGAATAGGTATTTTCGATGTGCTCAAATCCCTTTTGCCCCATTTCGACCAATTTATCACGGGAGATATTTTTCAAAAGGGAAGTTATTTGAGCTATTTTTTCATTTTTATTTTCATTAGTGAAAAGAAAAGCACAATCTTTGTCTTGCAGAAAATTGACTATCGGCGTTTGATTTCCGGAACAAACCAAAAGTGGTTTTGCACAAGCCATTATAGTATATACTTTTGAAGGGAAACCGTGATCTTCTGTCTGTTTGTTCATAAAAATAAACTGCAAATCGGAATAGGCGAGAAGTTGCGGCATAATTTCACGCTGCTGATAGGGGATAAGATGAAGTTTTTCCAAATTATATTTGGATTTTTCCTTTACTAAGTACGATTTCATAACGCCTTCGCCTATCACAAAAATTTCGATTGGTTCGTCTTTCAGCTCTTTTGCAAGTGAAATTAAAGGAGTCCAATCTTGTGCATAGCCCACATTTCCGGCATACATTAATTTCAATGATTGGGTTGGTGGAAACAAATTTTCATCTACTTTTAACGACTCTTTTGCTATGGGAAAATAGATTTCGGTATCTACAAAATTGGGGATTATATGCAATTTCGATGGTTTTTTGAAACGCGGCTGTATTGTGTTGTAAAATATATTGTCAATTGTGGTTACCAAATCAGATTTATTATAAACAAATCGTTCCATTTTTTTCAAAAGGGAAACAATCGGTTTTGACTTCAAACCGCCCTCTTCAATCAGCAAATCGGGATAAATTTCCTGTACGTTGTAAATAACTTTTGACGATTTCAATTTTCCAAGAATAACATTGATAAACCCAAGCGTCAAAGGAGGTGAAGGTGATAAAATACAATCGACATTTTTTTCTTTTAGCGCCAAGAAAAACGTTATAATATGCCAATGTATAAAACTTATTAATCTTAAAAAGGTGCTTTTGAATTTTTTTTGATACACATGTTTCACTTTAATTCCATTGAAATTACTTTCAAAATAAACACCCCCTAATTTTCTTTTCAACGGCTGTTTTTTGAGTTCATTTTCCAATAAATTATAGTGCGGCGTGGTAGTTAAAACTACCACTTCAAATCCTTTTTCTTTGAATTTCAATGCAATATCATTGTAAAGATAGGCTGTTGAAACTCCATCAGGACTAAAAACCAGAGTATGTATCAATATTTTTTTACTCACTCCAAACCACTCTTTTTATGTAATCGGTATAACTTAAAATAATTCTTACCACTTTATCGCTCACATTTGGCATACTGTAATCGCCAACCGGGCGGAAATTTCTCTCTTTTCCCGTTTTTTGTTGCAGCACTTGCACTAAGCCTTGCATAATTCTTTCGGGCGACAAACCAACCATCATAACCGATGCTTCTTCCATTGCTTCGGGGCGTTCGTGTGCCTCGCGAATATTCAACGCACGGAAATTAAGGATGGACGATTCTTCAGAAATTGTTCCTGAGTCGGATAAAACGGCATACGCATTTTTTTGCAATGCGTTGTAATCGTGAAAACCGAGTGGTTTCAAAAATTCTATTTCCGGACGCATTTCGATTAGCATTTTATTTATCATATTTCGAGTGCGTGGATGTGTAGAAACGATAATTGGATAACCGTATTTTTCGGCAATCAAATTGAGCGATGTCATCAATCCTCTAAAATTCTTTTCGCTGTTGATATTTTCTTCTCTGTGAGCTGAAACAACAAAAAATTTCTCTTTTTGAAGATTCAATTTTTCCAACACATTCGACTTTTCTATTTGAGGTAAATAATGGTGCAGCACTTCAAACATCGGAGAACCCGTTTTGATAACTCTGTCGGCTGATAAACCTTCACGGAGCAGATATTCGCGAGCAATAGACGAGTAAGTTAAATTGATGTCTGAAACGTGATCCACAATTTTCCGATTGGTTTCTTCCGGAACACGCTGGTCGAAGCAACGATTTCCGGCTTCCATGTGAAAAATCGGGATATGTCGTTTTTTGGCAGCAATGGCACAAAGACAAGAATTTGTATCTCCCAAAACCAAAAACGCATCGGGTTGGACTTGCTCTAAAACAGGATCAATTTTTATCAAAATTTGCCCGGCGGTTTCTGTAGCATTTTTGCCTGCAGCTTCCAAGAAATAATCGGGTTTGCGAAGTCCCAAATCTTCAAAGAAAATCTGATTTAGTTCATAATCGTAATTTTGTCCGGTATGCACAAGCGTATGTTCAATCGCTTCTGAATCATCTAATTTTTGCAACACACGCGCCAAACGAATAATTTCGGGACGCGTTCCTACAACAGTGAGCACTTTTAATTTAGTGATTGATGATTGGTTACTAATAGCTGCCGTCTCGTTATATATTTGTTCTGTCATAATAATGTAAATCTATTTATTAATATTTTTAATTAGTCCTTGGAGCCTTTTTGAAATAAGATTTATTTCATTTATTAATTTAAGTGATTGTTCATTTATAATTTCGAACAGCACCCTCAGCAATATTTGAAGGAATAGAAACTGCAGACCTTCTAATTTGTGATGTTAAACCATACTGTTCCTCTTTTGGAAATAGTGATGTTGTTTTATAAATAGAATGGACTAATTCAACAGATTTTTTACATACATCTAAATCTTTATGCGTCTTCATATCTAATCACTAATCACTAATCACTAATCACTCTATCAACTTCCTCAAAATAAGTATCGCCATCATTCGGGTCGTACCATTCATTGATCCAAAATTGCGTATAGAGTTCTTCATCACCAATGTTCGTAATATTGTGCGTGTACCAAATAGGCATATCCACATACGATGGTTCGTTTCCGTCTAAATAAAAATCCAACACTTCCGTTGTACCAATTTTTCGCAATTGAATTTTTGCTTTTCCTTTTATAACGGTAAATCGCTCAATTTTTCGTGTATGATAATGATTTCCACGCGTAATTCCCGGAACTGTAGTTGAAAAACTAACTTGTCCGCCAACGCCCAATTTTATCGTTTCGACAAACATACCGCGTTGATCGGTGTGTTTTGTTAATTTCACAGGAAAATGGGTTGCGTAATCAATATACGAACGAAATGTATTGAAAAGATTTACATCATTTTTATCAGCCAATGGCGGAAGCGAGCCGTTTTTCACATACAAATCGTCGAAATTTTGAAACAAAGCTAAAATGTCTGTTACTTTTCGTTCAAAATCGTGTGGCACTTCCACCCTTTTTATACCTTCGACTGCACAATTTTCTAAAATAAAACGACAAAGAGAGCCGATGTAAATTAACTTTACATTGCTGTCGTTCATTACAGTTGGTTGTTCGCCAACAATTAATTTATGAGCAAAAGTGGCAATAAAAGTGTTGTAATTGGGTTTGGAAAATTCACCAAAAACATTTGGCACAATCAGACCTGTAAATGATGCGTTGTTCCGCATTGCCCACTCTTCCAATTTACGCCGACCGTCCAATTTTGATTTTCCGTAAAGATTATCCAATTCTTCTTGCGTAGAAGATGAAAACATAACGTGTGGTGTTACTTTTTCTGCTTCCATCGCATCAATTAATTGCTGCACCAAACGTAGATTTGTATCGTAAATTACTTGCGGATCAGTATGACGATTCATTGCAGCAAGATGTACAATCACATCACATTCTTTCACAAATTGACGCAACTTTTCTGTATCTGAGAAATAACTATCTTCAAAATCTATCCGCACATATTTTTCAGGCGACAAACCAATATGATTGTACAAATGTGTTCCAACAAATCCGGGCTGACCGGTAATTCCTATTTTTTTCATTTTATTTCTACTTTTTCACTATTTTTAGACAAAAATAGAAGTTTTAATCCTA
>JBDHYS010000089.1:0-6382 GCA_039811505.1 Paludibacteraceae bacterium
CACAGGCACAATGAGTTTTGGAAAGAACAAGCATTTAAAAAGTTACCACCCATTATCTCGGCAACAAATATGTTGGTTTGTGGAGAAGATTTAGGAATGGTGCCAGAAAGCGTACCGGAAGTGATGGAGCAATTGGGATTGTTGAGCCTTGAAATTCAACGAATGCCTAAAAAAACAAACACAGAATTTGCAATGCCTTCCGATGCACCTTATTTGTCTGTTTGTACAACTTCAACCCACGATATGAATCCAATTCGTGCATGGTGGGAAGAAAACAGAGAAATAACGCAGCGTTTCTACAACAATGCTTTGCACCGTCATGGAGAAGCTCCTGAAAAATGTACTCCCGAAATAGCAGAGGAAATTATTCAACAACATCTTGATTCGAAAGCGATGTTGGTTATTTTGCCGTGGCAAGATTGGATGGCAATAGACGATTCTTTAAGTCATGAAAATCCACATGCTGAGCGTATTAATGTGCCGGCTGATCCGAGAAATTTCTGGTGTTATAGAATGCACTTCACATTGGAAAAACTTTTGAAGGAAAAGAAATTCAACCATAAAATTAAAGAAATGATCACTTCAAGTGGTAGATAAAAAAAGGATTAAATATTTTTTTGAATGAAAGAGCAAAGATACGATTTACGCGGTGTTTCAGCTTCTAAAGAAGATGTACATAATGCTATAAAAAATGTGGATAAAGGACTTTATCCGCGTGCATTTTGTAAAATAATTCCCGATATTTTAGGAAATGACGAAGCCTATTGCAACATTATGCATGCCGATGGAGCTGGTACAAAATCGGCTTTAGCTTATGTTTATTGGCGTGAAACGGGCGATTTGTCTGTCTGGAAAGGGATAGCACAAGATGCTTTGATAATGAATGTAGATGATTTAATTTGCGTGGGAGCTACTGATAATATTCTTTTATCTTCTACAATTGGAAGAAATAAAAACCGCATTCCGGGCGAAGTTATTTCAGCTATTATAAACGGAACGCACGAATTGGTTGAGGAATTGGGAAAATGGGGTATTAATATAGTTGAAACCGGCGGTGAAACTGCCGATGTCGGCGATCTTGTCCGAACCATTATTGTGGACAGTACCGTTACGTGTCGTATGAAAAGATCGGAAATTATTGACAATGCAAATATTCAGGCGGGTGATGTGATTGTTGGTTTGTCATCCACAGGGCAAGCTACGTATGAAAACTCCTACAACGGCGGAATGGGAAGCAATGGATTGACTTCTGCAAGACACGATGTTTTTCATAATTATTTGGCAAAAAAATATCCCGAAAGTTACGATTCTGATATTCCCGAAGAATTGGTTTATTCCGGAAATTTACAACTTACAAGCATAATCTTCGATTTAGGAATCGATGTCGGAAAATTGGTTTTGTCGCCTACAAGAACGTATGCACCAGTAGTGAAAAAGATTCTAAAAGATTTTCGTCCGTTTATTCACGGAATGGTGCATTGTAGTGGCGGTGCACAAACAAAAATATTGCATTTTATTGAAAATCTACGTATTGTAAAAAACAATATGTTTCCATTGACACCACTTTTTAAAATTATTCAAGAGCAATCCAATACCGATTGGAAGGAAATGTACAAAGTTTTCAATATGGGGCATCGTTTGGAGATATATTTGCCAAAAGGATATGCAGACGATATCATCGCCATCTCAAAAAGCTTCAATGTCGATGCGCAAATTATAGGCTACTGCGAAGCATCGGATAAAAAAGAATTAATCATCGAATCTGAATTTGGAAGATTTGAATATTAGCTTTTTTGCAGCTTAAAATTAAACATTCACACATTTATGCTTGTTATAGCATAATAATTTGTAAATATGGATGAAATAAGAAATAAAACGAGCAAAGGTCCGGTAGAAGGTCAAGCGCTGATTATTTTTGGTGCAAACGGAGATTTATCAAACAGAAAGTTGCTGCCTGCAATTTTCCAACTGCATATTGATGAACTTTTACCTGAAAAATTTATTGTAATTGGATGTGGGAGTGATAACAAAGATGAAAAAACTTTCAGAAAAGATGTTGATGAACACATGAATATTTTTTCAAAAGAAAATAAGAAAAAATATCCCGAAAAGTTTAAATCTTTCAAAGAAATGCTCTATTACAAAACGGTGAATAATCGAAACGGAGAAGATTTCAAAGGTTTGAAAGAATATGCTTGTTCTATTACTTCGAAATTAGAAATCCCAAGAAATTTTATCTATTATTATTCTATTCCTCCATTTATGTATGAGGTTGTGAGTGGACATTTAGTGGAGCAAAACTTAAATAGCGAAACAGACGGCTGGAAAAGAATTATTGTTGAAAAGCCGTTCGGTTACAGTTTAGAGTCTGCATTGGAATTGGACACGAAACTGCATGACGGGTTTCAAGAACATCAAATTTATCGTATTGACCATTATTTAGGTAAAGAAACGGTGCAAAATATTATGGTTACTCGTTTTGCAAATGGTTTTTTTGAGCCGGTTTGGAATAGAAGATATGTGGATAGAATTGAAATTACTGCTTCTGAAAGTATTGGTGTGGGAAAAAGAGGAGGATATTACGATACATCTGGAGCAATGCGTGATATGATTCAAAATCACTTATTGCAAGTTTTGGCTGTTGTTGCGATGGAACCACCGGCTGTTTTTGAGTCGGATTCAATAAGAAACGAAACCGTGAAAGTGTTGCAAGCACTTCGCCCGATTGCGATAGAAGATATGAATAAATATGTGATTCGTGGTCAATATTTGCAAACAATGCAAGACGATGAAGTCTTAAAGGGTTATCGTCAAGAAGAAGGTGTTGCTCCCAATTCTAAAACAGAAACGTATGTTGCGATGAAAGTTTTTGTCGATAATTGGCGTTGGGGCGATGTCCCGTTTTATATCCGAACAGGAAAACGTTTGCCCGGAAGAATTACAGAAGTTGTTCTACACTTAAAACCGGCACCGCTTCAGCTTTTCAAACATCAAAGTGTTTCGCAGGCGTTTAATAAAATCGTGTTGAGAATCCATCCAGATGCAGGAATTGCAGTCGATTTTGGAATGAAAATTCCGGGTGCGGGCTACAAAGTGCAAAATGTAAACATGGATTTTCATTATTCGGATTTGGCACAATCAAAAATTCCCGAAGCTTACGAAAGACTTTTGTTGGATTGTATGATAGGGGATTCTACTTTATATGCTCGTGCTGATGCTGTTAGAGCAAGTTGGAAATTTGTAGATCCAATTTTGCAAACGTGGAAAGAAAACACAGATTTACCTCTCTATTTTTATGAAAGCAACACTTGGGGACCTAAAGAAGCCGATGAGTTATTTGGCGATAAGCAGATAAAATGGAATCCTCCGTTAGAAAAATTTAAGACAAAATAAAATGTTAGAAAACAAAATTCATATTTTTGAAAATCCTCTTCAAACTGCAAAAGCCGTTGCTGAATTTATCGCAAAAGAAGTTTCAAATACTGGCAAAAAACAGTTTAATGTTGCAATTTCTGGTGGAAGTACACCAAATTTATTGTTTACGCTTTTATCCGAAGAGTACAAAGAAAAAGTTGATTGGAGGAAAATTGCTCTTTTTTGGGTAGATGAGCGTTGTGTTCCTGCTGACGATAATGAAAGTAATTACGGAAATGTGAAAAAGTTGTTATTGGATAAAGTTTCGCTCTCTGAAAATCAAATTTTCCAGATGATTGGAGAGAATGACCCTGCATTTGAAGTGGAGCGGTACGAGAATTTACTCGTTCAAAACTTGCCGGAAAAAGATAAAACCCCAATATTTGATTTAGTTTTATTGGGAATGGGTGATGATGGGCATACGGCATCAATTTTTCCGAATAATTTGAAATTATTACGTTCAGAAAATTTTGTTGCAACAGCAAAACATCCAACTTCCGGTCAAAATCGTATCACTTTAACGGGCGTAACAATTGAAAATGCTCTGCAGATTTTATTTGTGATTACGGGAAATTCAAAAGCTGTTGTATTGGATGAAATTTTGAAAGAAAAGCACAATTCAGAAAATTATCCTGCTTTTCACATCTTAAAAAATACAAAAGCAGAAATTTATTTGGATCGAGATGCTTCAGTTCGATTGAAAAAATAAAATATTCAAATTTTATCTTAGTTGATTTTTAGGTTGTTGATAACTTTATAATAGACACATAGTCAGCAAAATAGACCATTCTTTTTACCGTTTTGTAAAATACAAACAAAAGAGATTTTTCAATATGTTTAAAAATTGTTGATAACTATTTGCTGAAAAATTTCGATACTTCTATATGTTTGTCTAATTTTGTTTCAGTGAAAAAAATAGCCATACATATAGAAAATTTACTTCGCAGACACGATTACGTAATTGTGCCGGGACTTGGAGGTTTTTTATTCCAACAACAATCTGCCGTTATTTTTCATTCTACCATTGAACCACCAAAATCTTCCGTTAGTTTTAATCCTTTGATGAGTTCCTCGGATGGATTATTGACAATTGAGGTTTCGAGAATGAATGGCATCAGTTTTCGCGAAGCTTCTTCTGTAATTAGTGAAGAAGTTGACAATTTGTATCAATCTTTGAAAGCTGGTAAAAAATCTTCTTTAGGTCAATTGGGAGAAATCTCATTAGATTCTAACGGAAAAATTATTTTTGAACCAAGTGAAGATTATAAATCAATTCCTGTTAATTTTGGTTTGGCAACGCTTCACGTGAGTCAATTGAAGGCGACAGAAGAGATTGAAACAAGAAAAACAATTATTTTACATTTACCGCCGGCACCAAAAATTGCCCGTTACGTTGCCATTGGAATTGTTGCCGTTGGAGTGTTTTTCGCTACTCCAAAATTAAATGATGCTACTCGAAATTTGGCTGCAATTTTTCCTCATGATTTTTTCATTCATAACAATGTAGTTTATCAAGCTCCGCCACAACTGCCACAAGAAATTGTTAATTTGGAAGAAGAAACAAATTTGGTAGAAGAGCAATTGCCAAATGTAGAAGAACAAAATCCAAATGACGAAAAATCAATTGCTTCTTTAAATCATCATGTGGTTGTTTCTTGTATGAATACAGAAAAAGAGGCAAATAATATGTGTGATTATTTGAAAAAAAATGATTATTCAGAGGCGCACATCCTTTCCAAGTCTCGAATTCATCGTGTCATTATCCAATCTTTTGAATCAAAAAATGCTGCGATTAATTTTATGGAAAATCTTCGGAAAGAAAAATCACAATTTGCTGATGCGTGGGTTTTAAGTGAATAATTACTTAAAACAATGTTTTTAATTTCCCCTCTAAATCCAATAATGCTTTTTTTCTCTCAATTCCGCCTGCATATCCTGTAAGTGTGTCCTTTGAACCAACCACACGATGACAAGGAATGATAATAGAAATCGGGTTTCTACCCACAGCACCACCCACAGCACGAGGAGAAACAAATTTTCCTCCCTGTTTTTCGGAAATACTTTTTGCTATTTCTTTGTAACTTTTTGTCGTTCCGAAAGGAATAAGCAACAATTCTTCCCATACGACATTTCTAAATTCAGTACTTTTATACTTTAAGGAGGGAATTATTGCTGGATTTTTTCCTGAAAAATAAATTTCTAACCATTTGATTGTTTCTTCAAAAATGGGAAGGAACTTTTTGATATAAGTGTTTAATTTCTCTTTTGGAAAATGTGCCTGGTTTTCAAACCACAAACCGGTTAAAAACTCTCCATCACTGGAAAAAATAATTCTTCCAAGAGGAGAGTTGTAAATGTATGTGTAATTTTCGTTATGCTGCATTTTATTGTTAAATACCTTTTGTAATAACGTGATAAATCAATATTTTACTGATTAGTTCTGCAATAATAATTCCTACAATAAAGATCGTAACTAAACTGCTTTTCTTTAATCCTGTTGATACTTTTAACGCATTGAACATCAGAATTATTACCCAAACTGCTATGAAAATTGAAATAAACATAAACAAAATAAAACTTGGATAGGATAAAATGACAAGCGGATTAGCCAACATATTTTCTACTTCGGGAAAAGTGGTGAAAAGTGCCAAAATAGATAAAATTAAAAATGGAAATCTTGCCAATGTCATTGTACCTAAAACATCTGCAAATCTGAAATTTCTTGTAACCGCAAGAGAAAGTAAATACATCACAAAAGTTATGGCGACAATATCAATTATAACCATCAACACAGCTTCAAGCATAGTAAATTGCGTTGCTCCACCGTGAGCATCAATTGCTCCATCAAAAAACAAATTTCCAATTTGACCAATTATTGCAGCAAGAATAGCAATAACAAATCCGATTAAAAATACCTGATAACCGGCAATTGTAGTAAATGGATTACACACAAGCGACCAATTATTTT
>JBDHYS010000090.1:0-6378 GCA_039811505.1 Paludibacteraceae bacterium
AAAAAACAGAATCAGCAACAAATAAAATTTTGATATATAATTTTTCATAATCATTTTATTTTGAGGTTATAACATTCATAAGATATATTTTCCCATCAGCTGTATTGTAGGTCAATTTTGTTCCATCAGCAGAACCTGAAGGATTCATTGCAATCACTGATTTTTCGGTTAGTGTTTCACGAACTTTTCCGTTTGCAGAAACAGCAAAAAGTTGCGAAGAAGTAACAATATGTCCATCATCTGTATCATACATTCCAACTATCCAATCATTTCCCAACCATGCTGGAGCACGAAGAATGCCTAATGAAACAGGATTGCTTCCATCGATATTGCTTACATACGAACGTGCTGTTTCCATCACATAATAGACCATTTTTTTACCGTTAGGTGAAACGGATGCCCAAAGATAGTTTTTATCTTTACCGGCAGGCGTTACTAATTTGGTCTGGTTATTAAATGTAACATACAATTTTCCTTCTTTAATGCTTGTTACAGCAGGAGTTTCATTATTGGATAATGTTTTTCCTGTCAATTTTTTCTTTATCAATTTACCATCATCTACTGCTAAAACAGTTCCATCAGCAATAGATACACCTTGTAAATTTCGGGTACTTTTTATCAATACAGATTCTTTTCCCGATTGTAAATCTATACTTTTAAGTGTCGAGTAACGAAGTTTGTTTTTGTAAAAAGAATTACGAAACACTACTTGTGAACCATCATTTGATATTTTCATACCAAATCCGGCTCCTTTGTCATTTGTTACTGTTGTCAAAGTATTCGTTTTTAAATCGTATTTTTGAAGTCCTGTCATATCTCCTCCGGTTAGGAGAATAAATTCACCTGTCGGACTTAAAATAGGTAAAGCCCCCAAAACAGAAGCCGGTACTTGCACATTGTTCACTATGTGAATTTTTTGTGCTACCATCACTTGCACTACTCCAATCAGTAGTAAAGAAAATAGAAGTTTCTTCATGATAATAAAAAATTAAATTAATAAAATTAGAAATTTATGTTGTAACTTAAACATTTCAAATCTTAATATAGTTTTTTCGTGGGTATATTTAGATAAGAATTATTTTAAAGTACTATTTTTTTTGTTTCATTATTCGTTTTTATAAAATAAATACCTTTTGGAAGCATCAATGAAAGTTCATTACGAACCATCTCATCAAAAATTATTAATCCATTAACAGCAAAAACAACAACTTGAACCGGCTTTTCAACCGTAATATGTAATTCTGAATGAACAATCGACACATTTAAGTTATTTGAAACAGAATGATTTGGAATTTCCGTGTTGGAGCTTTGAAAACTAACCTCCGACATTTTTTCCATTCGATTGACAGATGCAACCCCAAAATTATGCGTTTCTTTTAGATGGCTGTATTTTGAAATAGAAAATTCATTCTCATTTGTCCAACAGCGTGTTATCATAAAAGTTGGTTGAAAGCTCATATTTTTTGGAACAGCAAAGATTGCAAAACTTCCATCTGTTTGTTCACAATCCCATTTCAAATCATCTCCTTCCACTCGTACATTTGAAACCGGAAATAATGGGGCATTTTTCCATGTGATTTCAGGCGGTAAAATATAATTTTGAAAATAATTTTTCAATAAAAAACCGTTGTAATTAAATCCTTTATTCAAAAAATAGGTTGTATTATAAAAAACCGAGCCGGGCGAAACGGTGTTTATTTCTCTGTTTTTATCCATTTGTCTGCCTATTTCATCATTTTCAAATCCACGATACAAACCTTGACTGGAATAAAAGTGGCGTCCGTATTTATTGGCTACACTTTGCCACCATGGTGCTAACTGATTGTAATCTTGTCCTTTTCCACCGGTCGGATAAGTAGCCCAATAAAGTTGAGGGGAAATATAGTCAATTGTACCTTGACTTAACCAAGCCAAACCATCACAATAAATTCCGTTATAATTATCTGCACCTGTAATTCCTGCTGGTAAGGTTACACCGTATTGATTGGCATCAGATTGTTTTGTTCCCCAAATTCCGCGAGGTGAAATACCAAATCGAACGCCCGGATTTATAATTTGAATGGAATCATACACTTCTTTCACTGTTTTATTCACATTATCGCGTCTCCAATCTTTTATGCTCAAACCGTTTGGATTAAAATTTTGATGCGTATTTTCATCTTGATTACCCGTTCCGATTGACTCAATATAAAAATAATCGTCCCAAACAATTCCATCAATTGTGGGATAATTTACAATAATTTCTTTTGTAACTTGTGCAATATGTGTCCGAACAGCTGGAATACCCGGATTTAAGATTTTTTCACCTGTGCTGAAATTCAACAACCAATCGGGATGTTGCAGCATCAAATAATCCTGTGCACTATGGGTTGTAGATGAGTTCGTATAGCGATAGGGATTCATCCATCCGTGAAGCTCCAATCCTCTTTTGTGGGCTTCTTCGATGGCAAATTTAAGTGGATCGTAACCAGGATTTTTTCCACGTGTGCCTGTCAAATAAGAAGACCAAGTAGTAATATTTGTTATGTACAAAGCATCAGCCATTGGTCTTATTTGTAGAAAAACGGCATTCATATTTGCCGATTGCAGTGAATCTAAAATGGTGATTAATTCATTTTTTTGAGCGTTTATCTGAGCTGTTGTTCCCGAAGTGATTTTTGTTCTGGGCCAATCAATGTTGCTCACTGTGGCAACCCAAGTAGCTCTAAATTCTCGCTGTGGAGTTGAAGCAGATAATAAAGAAAAAAAGGAAACAATAAATAAGAATACAAGTGTAGTTCTATAATTCATTTCATGGATGTTTAGTGAGTTTGTATATTTTGTGCTAAGTTAGTGAGTATTCTTTCAAATTATAAAAGTATTAAAATCATTTAACAAAAAATTTCACACATAACACGAAATTGACAATATAAAACTAAATAAACCGATAAAGAATTAAAAGGACGCATTTTCGTCTGAAAATAAATCGTTTTGGTATTTTTATTTATAAAATCAATTGTAATATGCAAAAATAATAAAAGAAAAATCAATTGAAATTCTATTGAATTTTACACAATTGAAGAGGATTTTAACGAACGAACTGAGTGATTTCTGATGAAAATTTCTTATATTTGTAAAAAATACAGTTCTATTTATACCAACATGAAAAGCAAAAAGCGTTTAATTGTACTTACAGGAGCCGGAATGAGTGCAGAAAGTGGTATTTCTACTTTTCGAGGTGCCGGTGGATTGTGGAATAATGAACGGATTGAAGATGTGGCAACTCCGAATGCGTGGTATAAAAACCCTCAAAAAGTGCTTGATTTTTATAATTTTAGACGAAGGGAATTGGTAAAAGCAACACCAAACAAAGGACACCATTTATTAGTTGATTTTGAAAAGAAATTTGATGTATTTATTATTACTCAAAATGTTGATAATCTTCACGAAAGAGCAGGAAGTTCAAACGTTCTTCATCTTCATGGCGAGTTGATGAAAGTGCGTTCAATCGGCAATGAAAACGACATTTTCGAATTAAATCTAAACAATATTGAGATAAATATTGGCGATAATTGTCCTAAAGGATTTCAACTAAGACCACACATTGTTTGGTTTGGAGAAGCAGTTCCAGAAATTGAAAATGCAATCGATTTAGTAGAAACGGCAGATGTTTTTTTAATTATTGGCACATCTATGCAAGTTTATCCGGCAGCAGGTTTAATTAATTATCTTCCAATCAATTCGACTATTTATTTAATTGACCCCGATGAGATTTTAATTACCGACAGCAGGATTCATCACATTCAAAAAGGAGCAAGCGAAGGTTTAAAAATTTTTTATGATTTAATTAGTAAATAAAAAACTTATTCGGCACGCTCTTTGTTTTATTATTCGGAACAAAAAAGGAAAAATAAACTTTCTTAAAATTAAAAACGAAATAAATCCAAGAATTTTTCCGAACTTTGCAAAAAATTATTTTTTATAAAAATTTAAATGAGAACAAATAATGAAAACAGGCGTGATGGACACCACAATTCACACGCCAGCCGAGACGGTAAATCATTCGAAAGAAGAGACGGAAATAAATCTGAATACAATAGAGAAAACAGAAGCGGCAACAGACCATCATTCAACAGAGAAAATAGAAGTGGCGAAAGACCGTTTAATAGAGAAAACAGAAGCAGCAACAGACCATTTAACAGAGAAAATAGAAGCGGCGAAAGACCGTTTGACAGGGAAAATAGAACTGGCGATAGACCATCATTCAACAGAGAGAATAGAAGTGGTGACAGACCGTTTAATAGGGAAAATAGATACGGCGACAAACCATCATTCAACAGAGAGAATAGAGCTGGCGACAGACCGTTCAATAGAGAAAATAGAAGTGGTGATAGGCCGTACAACAGAGAACGTTATGACAACAGCGAAAGACCATCAAGACCTCGTTTTCAGAATGATTCAATAAACGGGAATCAATTTACAGGAAACAGAAGAAACGAGGGAGAATATATTGAAACGCGTTTTGACAACTCAAAAGAAGGTGTTGTTTTTAGAAAACGAAAAAAAGATTTAGATTAAAATCCAAATGCAAAATATACGAAAAAAAAGCAATTGGAATACAAACAGCAATATGTCGATCCGACCAAACCGATACGATTAAATAAATTTTTGGCAAATGCAGGAATTGCGTCACGCCGAGAAGCTGATGAGTTTATCCAAGCCGGCGTAGTTTCGGTTAATGATTTGATTGTTACTGAATTAGGAACAAAAGTTTTATCAACTGATAAAGTGATGTTCCATAACCAGCCCGTAAAAATTGAACGAAAAGTATATTTACTTCTCAACAAACCAAAAGATTACGTAACAACGGTTGAAGATACACACGAACGAAAAACCGTAATGGATTTAGTTAAAAATGCGTGTAGCGAACGAATTTATCCAGTCGGACGTTTGGATAGAAATACTACAGGTTTACTTTTGCTAACAAACGATGGCGAATTAACAACAAAATTGACCCATCCAAAATACGAAAAGAAGAAGATTTACCACGTAACATTGGAACGAGATATTTCTCCTGATGATTTTAATGAGATTCTGTCGGGGGTGAATGTGGGTGATTTCCGAATCAAAGCAGATACACTTGAATTTGTGAAAGAGAACGATTTTCGTGAACTCGGGATAGAGATTCATTCCGGTCAAAATAGAATTGTAAGAAGAATTTTTGATACGCTCGGATATAAAATTTTCAAATTAGACCGAGTTTATTTTGCTGGATTGACAAAGAAAAATCTACCAAGAGGAAAATACAGATTTCTTACTGAACGAGAAGTTGGAATGTTGCAAATGGGAGCTTACGAATAAACATCGTAAGCTTTTTAATCAAAGTATTTTATTATGGCACCAAAAAAGGAAGAAAACACTAACACCAACCAAAACCAACAAAATAGCACAAAAGTAGTAAAAGAGAAAAGTAAATTTCTAAAATACGCTTTAAGCCATAAGCTAATCGTATTTTTACTTCTTCTTTTGTTGGTTGTGTTTATTTGGGGAGAATGGAATATTTTTTCATTAAAACGTGAAAACAAACAACTCAACGAAGAGTTGAAAACAAAAATTGAAAATGTAACTGAGCAAAACTACAAATCGGTTGCAACGGTTTACTCTTGGGCTGTTAGAGCAGAATTGATGCGAAATAATTTGGATTTAGTAAACCAATACACCAATAACATCATCAAAGATGAAAAGATAAAAAAAGCATTTGTAGTAGATTTAACGGATAATAAAATCACTGCTTCATCTGTTTCAGAAGAAATTGGACTGCCCGTTTCCGAAATATCATTAACAAATACCGAAGAAAAAATCGTTCAATTAAACGACTCGATTATTCGGATTCAAACACCAATAACGGGATTAAATTCAATTATTGCCATTTCTGCTATCGAATTGGTTTTGAGATAGATTGGTCATTTAAAAATATTTGTATTGTCAGTGGATGATTAACTGCTATTTTTAATTTATCAAAAATAGCACAAAAAACCAACTAACTCTTTGTTTTTTATTTTCTTATAACAATCGCTTTATTACTCGTAAACGATGACTGTATTCTCCCGTTTGTGAAGAAATAATCCCTTGTGAATCAATTATTTCTTTTTTGACACAGCCAGAAGCATGAATTATTTGATGTGAATTGACTAAAATACCTACGTGAATGATTTTTCCTTCTTCATTTTCAAAAAAAGCCAAATCGGCAGGACGAGCTTCCGACAAAAAATCAACCACTTCACCGTGTTCAACTTGCATTGAAGCATCTCTTGGCAGAAAAACCGATAACATAGAGAAAACAATCTGCACCAATCCTGAACAATCAATTCCCATTACACTTTTTCCGCCCCAAAGATA
>JBDHYS010000091.1:0-6317 GCA_039811505.1 Paludibacteraceae bacterium
AGTTTAGCAATTCTTTTATCATCGGAAGGGTGAGTGCTCATAAAATCGGAAATTGAGGGTTCTTTATCGGCAGTCATTCGTTGCCAAAATGAGACTGCTTCATTTGGATTGTATCCTGCCATCGACATAAAAATCAATCCCAATTCATCAGCTTCATATTCCTGTTTTCGTGAATATGGAAGAAGTACGGCAGTTTGAACACCAATTCCGTATAACATTCCAACGCTTTGCTGAACGGCTTCGGATTTTCCTCCGATAAATGCTCCCAAAATAGCAGCTCCATATTGAGCTGCGACTTGTTGACTCAATCTTTCTGCACTGTGTCGTGCTACAACGTGTGCAATTTCGTGTCCGATTACAACCGCTAATCCTGCTTCTGTTTGAGTTTTGGGAAGAATACCATCATAAACAGCAATTTTTCCTCCGGGCATTGCAAAAGCATTTACTTGCTTGTCTTTAAAGAGTGTGTATTCCCATTGAAAATTGGCAATATCGCTTTCCATTCCGTTTTGTTTCATGTAAGATTCTACAGCTTTTGCGATATTTTGACCCACACGCTTTACCATCGCTGTGTTTGTTTTGTCCGTTGAAATTGGAAGAGAATCTTTTAGTTGGTTGTATGCAGCAAAACTCATTTGGTTTAATTCTGCATCAGAAACTAAGCTCAATTGTTTTCGTCCTGTCAGCATAACGGTAGAGCAAGATGTGAGAACGAAAACTAAAATCAGTACAGAAATTATTTTTTTCATTGTCAAGTGGGAATAAGTAGTGAATAATAGTAATATTTTATTTTTAGGAGAAAAATAGTTTATCTTTGCAAATATAAAATTCTTTTTACAAATTTTATGCCTAAAACAAATTTTTTATTCACTTATTGGAAGACAATTTTAATTTGTATCATTATTTTTATACTTTCAACTGCCACATTTCGCTCGGTTCCAAAAGTTACTGAATTTCGACACAATGATAAAATCGTACATTTTTTGATGTATTTTGGGTTGGGATTGATTTCGTATTTAGAGTATTTTAAATCGAAAAAAGAGATACAATATAAATTCTTGTTTGTGATTTTTGTTCTTTATGGAGGATTTATAGAGATTATTCAAGGGTTATTTTTCAAACCTCGAAGTGCTGAATGGTTGGATTGGATTTTTGATATTGTTGGCTTATTTTTTGGTTTTTTGGTGACAAAATATGCACTAAAATACTATTCAAACAGAAAAAATCATAAAATTGATAATATTTATTTCTTGTGAGCGAATTATTAAAATATCAGATTGGCATTACACTTATAAAAGGAATTGGACCGAATCTTGCTAAAAATTTGATTGCATATTTGGGAAGTGTTGAAGCAATTTTTAAGGAAAAAGAGAAAACACTAACAAAAATTCCCGGAATCGGTGCTGTTTTATCTCGTGAAATAGTTTCGAGCAATGTGTTGGAGCGAGCGGAAAAAGAGATTGAATTTATTCAAAAAAATCAAATAAAATCTTTCTTTTATACCGATAAAGAATATCCTTATCGGCTGAAAGAGTGTGTTGATTCGCCTATTATTCTTTATTTTAAAGGAAATTTGACCAATCTCAACAATGCTAAATTTGTAGCTTTTGTAGGTACAAGAAGTGCTACTGAATCCGGAAAACAGATTTGTGAAGATATTATCTCCGATCTTTCTCGCCAAATTGAAAACTTTGTTATTGTTAGTGGTTTGGCTTATGGAATTGATATTTGTGCCCATAAAAAATCTTTAGATCTTTCCATTCCTACAATTGGGATTTTGGGACATGGATTAGATAGAATTTATCCTTCCGTGCATCGTTCTGTTGCTGCTAAAATGGTTTTGCAAGGTGGATTATTAACGGAATTTAAGAATGGAACAAACCCCGATAAACAAAATTTTGTACAACGTAATCGGATCATTGCAGGGCTTTCAGATGCCGTAGTGGTTGTTGAATCCGCACAAAAAGGGGGAGCTTTAATTACTGCAGAATTAGCAAATGATTATAACAGAGATGTTTTTGCTGTTCCAGGTCGAATAAATGATGAATTTTCTGCCGGTAGCAATCTTCTAATCAAACAAAACAAAGCAACCTTAATTGAATCGGCGAGTGATCTTATAAGATTTATGAATTGGGAAACTTCGAACACCGAAACGAAAGCACTTCAGTGCTCTTTATTTGATGATTTAACAGAAGATGAAGGTGAAATAATTGAAATTTTGAGACAAAATAGCAATGGAATAGATATGAACGAGTTGGTCTTACGTCTCCAAAAACCATTTAATGCAAATTCTTCCTTGTTATTGGAAATGGAGTTTAAAAATTTGGTAAAAAGCTTGCCCGGAAATATCTATAAATTAAAATAAAGCTAAAAAAATCCTACCATTTTGATTTAGTAGGATTTTATTGTTTGTTTATAATACAATCGAATTAATTGCTTCGTCTAATTTATCGAGATTTTTACCTCCAGCAGTTGCAAAATGAGGTTGCCCACCACCGCCACCTTGGATTAATTTTGCGGCGTTTCTGGTTAAATTGACTGCACTGTGTCCTTTGTTTACCAAATCATCTGACAGAAGAACTGTAAGTGAAGGTTTTCCTTCGGATATGTTTCCTATTACAATTAATAACGAATTTGTAGAAATAGAATTTTCAGATTCAAAGATTTTATTCTTAATCTGGAACATCAAAGTCTTGATGGCTTCATTTGGAAGTTCGGTTTTTAACCGTATCACTTTTACGCCATTTTCATCTTTTGCTGTGGTAATAAATTTATCACGAAGTGTAATAATTTTTTCGTGCATAAAATTCTCCACTTTTTTATGAAGTTCAGCATTTTCGGTAATTGTCTTTTGAATTGCCTTGCTTAAATCGGGTACATTGTTAAATAATTCACGTGCATCGTTTATGAAATCTTGAAATTTGTAAATCATATTTTCAACTGACCCTCCCGATATTGCTTCAATACGACGAATCCCAGCTGCAATTGAACTCTCTGAAACAATTTTGACCATTCCGATTTCGCCTGTAGCTTTTACGTGCGTTCCACCACAAAGTTCCACAGAGTCTCCAAATCGGATTACACGCACTGTTTCACCATATTTCTCTCCAAATAAAGCCATCGCACCCATTTTTTGAGCATCTTTAATGGGTGTTTCACGAATTTCGTTTAGTGAAAAATTCATCCGAATCCTTTTGTTTACGATTTGTTCCACGCTTCTTAATTCTTCTTTTGTCATTTTTTGGAAATGGGCAAAGTCAAAACGTAAATTTTCAGCACTTACATACGACCCTTTTTGCTCAACGTGTGTTCCAAGCACTTCTCTTAACGCTTCGTGAATTAAGTGAGTTGCACTGTGATTTCGTGCAATTGACAATCTTTTTTCAATGTCTATTTTGGCTAAAAATTTTGAAGATAAATTCTTAGGCAATTGATTTACAATATGCACAGAAAGATTGTTCTCTTTTTTGGTATCGATTACAAGAATTGATTCTTCGCTGTTTTTTAATGTGCCGGAATCTCCAACTTGTCCTCCCATTTCAGCATAAAAAGGGGTATCTTTCAATACGATTTGGAAAAAAGTTTTTCCTTTTTGTACGATTTTTCTGTAACGCAAAATCGAAGTTTCTATCTCATCTGTATCATATCCCACAAAATGGCTTTCTCCTTCTTGCAATATAATCCAATCCGAAGTTTCAATGACGGCTGCATTTCGAGCTCTCTCTTTTTGCTGTTGCATTTCGGCATTAAAACCCTCCATATCAACTATTATATTGTTTTCACGAAGGATAAGTTCGGTCAAATCCAACGGAAATCCAAATGTGTCATAAAGTGTGAAAGCAATATGTCCACTTAAAATTGTTTTTCCTTCCGATTTTAATTCTGTTAAGCTCTTTTCAAGTAGTTTTATGCCCGTTTCTAAAGTTCGCAAGAATGATTCTTCCTCTTCTTTTATAACTTTTTCAATCAACGTTTTTTGTGCTACAATTTCCGGATATGCTTTTCCCATCACTTCACAAAGTGAATCGATTAATTTGTACATAATCGCATTGTGTTGATTCAAAAATGTGTATCCGTATCGCACAGCTCTTCTTAAAATCCTACGAATTACATAGCCCGCTTTTGCATTTGACGGCAATTGACCATCGGCAATTGAAAATGCAATGGTTCGCACATGATCGGCAATTACTCGCATAGCAATATCTACTTTTTCTGTATCGCCATATTTCTTGCCGCTTATTTCTTCCAATGTGTGAATAATTGGTTGGAAAATATCTGTATCGTAATTGGAAGTTTTACTTTGAAGCGTCATGCAAAGTCGTTCAAATCCCATTCCTGTATCAATTACTTTTGCAGGTAAAACCGTTAAAGTACCATCACCTTTTCGATTGAATTGCATGAAAACGTTATTCCAAATTTCAATTACTTGCGGATGATCTTTATTGATTAATTCTGAGCCATCAATTTTTTCTCTTTCGTAATCTGTACGCAAATCGACGTGAATTTCAGAACAAGGTCCACAAGGTCCTGTATCACCCATTTCCCAGAAATTATCTTTCTTATTTCCGTTGATAATTCTCTCTTTTGGTAAAAATTTCTCCCATATTTGAGCTGCTTCCTCATCTCTTTCCAATCCTTCCGATGGAGAACCTTCAAATATTGTAACATACAACCGATTCTTGTCAATTTTTACTATTTCAGTCAGATATTCCCACGCCCATTCGATTGCTTCTTCTTTGAAATAATCTCCAAAAGACCAATTTCCCAACATTTCAAACATAGTGTGATGGTATGTGTCGTGTCCAACTTCCTCTAAATCATTGTGCTTCCCGCTTACACGAAGACATTTTTGAGAATTTGCAACGCGTGGATACGTGATTGGGTCGTTTCCAAGAATTATATTTTTGAATTGGTTCATTCCGGCATTTGTAAACATCAAAGTAGGATCATCTTTAATTACCATTGGTGCAGAAGGAACAATTTTATGCCTTTTTGATTCAAAAAAGTCAAAAAAGGACTGCCTAATTTCTTGTGAAGTCATCATAAAAAGTAAAATATATACGTCTAAAAATGTTTAATATCTAATTTTATTCAAATAAAACCACAAAAGTACTCCAAATTTATTATTTTTGCACTAATTTTCATTATATAATTTCTTTTTTATCAGCATACTAATGTTTATTTTCGGTTTAACGAATGGCAAAAATTAATAAAAGAAAATTTTATTTCAATCCTGAAACAACAAATTACGAAGAAATACGAATTTCTTTTTATACAAAGATTCGGAAACTTTTGTACTATCTTTTTTCGGGAATTACGTTAGGAATTATTTTCTTTTTCCTTTTTGTTTCGATTATTAAATCTCCGAAAGAGAAAGAGATGATGTTGGAAAAAAAACGTATTGAAGGTCAATATAAAGCACTTTTAGGTCAAATATCCGAATTGCAGGAAGTAATTTCAGATTTACAACAAAGAGATAATAATATTTATCGCTCTGTTCTTCAAGCCGATCCGATTCCTTATAATATGTGGAAAACTTCTTTTAGCAATGCAGATTATTACAATAGATTATTAAAAATGACTAATTCTCAAATAGTTGTGGAAACGACACAAAAAGTAAATCAACTTCGAAAACAACTTTATGTTCAATCAAAATCATTTGATGAAATCGTAGAATTAGTTAAAAACAAAGACGAAATGTTAAAGTGTATTCCTGCAATTCAACCAGTGCTTAATAAAGATTTATCGCGGGTTGCTTCGGGTTGGGGTTATAGAATGGATCCAATATATCACACATCTCGTTTTCACGAAGGAATGGATTTTGCAGCACCTGTTGGTACAGACGTTTATGTTACCGGAAATGGAAAAGTTATAGAAACCGGATGGGTAAAAGGATATGGTAATACAATTAAAATTTCACATGGTTTTGGATATGCAACACTGTATGCTCATTTGTCTGAAATTAAAGTTAAAACCGGTCAATCTGTAATGCGTGGAGATGTGATTGCATTGGTGGGAAATACCGGAAAATCGAGTGGACCTCATTTGCATTACGAAGTTCATTATAAAGATAGTCCTGTGAATCCTCAAAATTTTTACTTTCTTGATTTGACACCTGATGAATATGATCGTATGATTCAATTAAGTGCAAATTCAGGGCTTTTATTGGATTAAAATTTAAAAACGAATTGTTAAAAAAAAATAATTTAGACACTTTATGGAAAATTTACTTACAGACATTATTGGTTACGTGGCAATGACTTTATTGGTTGTCTCTTTCTTCCCAAAACAATTAAAAATTCTACGATCGATTAATT
>JBDHYS010000092.1:0-6317 GCA_039811505.1 Paludibacteraceae bacterium
CTGATTATCAAATCACGAAAACTACCTAAACCTAATTTTCCCAACTGAATATTCATAATCCGTACTCGTTCCAACTTCACAACTTCATAATCAAAATATTCACACATCCGTCTAATTTGCCTATTTAATCCCTGCGTTAATACTATTTTAAATACATGAGGATTAATCTTTTCCAGCATGGCTTTGCGTGTAACTTGCCCTAAAATAGGAACTCCTCCTGACATTCCTTTTAAAAATGCATCTGTAATAGGTTTATCAACTGTAACAAGGTATTCTTTTGAATTTTTGTTGCCTACTCGTAGTATTTTATTGACAATATCCCCATTGTTTGTTAACAAGATCAAGCCTTGCGAATCTTTATCCAGACGCCCGATGGGAAATATGCGATGTTCATACGAAATATAATCTACAATATTATTAGGTTCGTTGGAGTCAGTTGTGGAAACTACTCCCACCGGTTTATTAAAAGCTAAATACACCGGCTCAATATCATTTTCTATAATTTGCCCGTTTACCTTTACAGTTTGTTTGGGGAAAACACGTGCTCCTAATTTTGCCTTCTTTCCATCAATCAAAACTTGCCCCTCTTCTATTAGTCGATCAGCTTCACGACGTGAACAATAACCGGAATTACTGATGTATTTATTCAAACGATACTCCATTCCTTTGTCTGTTTTTACTGAAAATTATTCATTCTTTAGGATACTTCTAATTAACTGTTTTTTTTTACACTTTTGAATTTATACTGTTTCAAAGTTCGATTAAAAATTCGTACTAATATCACTAAATTTGCGTCAAAGATAGTAAATAAAATCTTTTAAATGGATTGCCTATTTTTACTGTGCTTTTCTTTGATAACACAACTTTTATGCTCTTTTCAACAAAACGAGTAAGGTTTAGAATTACAGTCAAACCATTAGGCAAAAACAAAATAAAATTACTTCAATTAAATATTTTCCCAAAAGCCAAGCAAAACAGTAAAAGTTCATTTTTTTCTATAAAAACCATCATTTATAAATAAATTCTATATACAATTATTAATACAAATAATTTAACAATGAACATTTACTAAAAAACAACGTTTAAGGAGTACATTATTAAAAATTTCAACAAAAAAAATTAAGTATGAAAGATTCAAATTGTAACACAGGAAATTCATGTTGTCCTAAATTAAAAGATTGGGGATTATTATTATTAAGAGTTGGTGTTGGTGCATTTATTATGACACACGGCTGGGCTAAATTATCAAATTTCAGTGAAATCGCACCTAATTTTATGCCTTTTATGGGATTGAGTCCACAAATTTCATTGGGATTGATAGTTTTTGCTGAGTTTTTTTGTGGTTTGGCGATTGTATTAGGACTTTTGACGCGTCTTGCCACTATTCCATTGATTATCGGAATGAGTGTAGCATCGTTCCTTGTTCATCATGCCGATCCATTTCAAGTAAAAGAATTGCCAATGCTTTATTTAATCGTGTTTGTCGTAATTTTACTTACTGGACCGGGAAAACTTTCATTTGACAATTTTCTATATAAAAGATTTTGTCCAAGAGCCAAAAGAGACCAATAATAAAACAAGAAGAAAATAAATTCTAAAAAAAACAGTAGATATAATTGAGATTTTATCTGCTGTTTTTTATTTTAAAATAGTTGAGAGAATCGGATTCTTTTTAGTTAAAAATATCAAAATTGTATTGATATATGAATATATGTACATATATTTGCAGAAAAATTTGAAACTTATTATTTTTAATGCTTTTTTGAACAATGGATGAAGCTGCATATATTTTAAAAGCTATTGCTAACGAAACCCGATTGAAGGCAATAGAAAGACTTAGGCATGAAGAGGAGATGACGGTATCTGAACTGATGAAGGAGTTGAATTGTGAGCAATCATTACTTTCACACCATCTTACAGATATGAGAGCAAAGGGAATTTTAGGTTTTCGTAAGGAAGGAAAAAATAGCTACTATTCATTACGGTTAAAAGAAATAGCCAATATATTAGACTGTATTGCCAAATGCAAATGTAATTAATTGAAAAAGAAACAAATGAAATCTTTTATTAAAAAAAATATTTTAGGAATTATCGGAATAGTGGTGGGAACCATCGGTGGTTATGCCTACTATTACTACATTGGATGCAAATCCGGAACGTGCCCACTTACTTCAAATCCATATATCAGTATGCTTTTCGGTGCGATAATGGGGTATTTGATTGGAGATATGTTTAAGAAAAACGAGAAGAAAAGTGATAAAAATTAAGCAATATTTTTCAAATTGGGATTTTTCCCGTTTTTTTCGTTTAGGATTAGGCATATTCTTTGCATTCCTTTATGTTGGACAGGGAGAAACGCTCTATTTAGGAATTTCGGTTTTCTTATTGGTGCAAACAGTGATGAATATCGGTTGTGGCTGCACAACAAACAATTGCAGCGTTTCAACGAATAATCCGACAGAGAAAAAAACAGATTATCAAATAAATGAATTAAACAGAACAAAAAACGATGTATAGCACTTTTGACGTAGATGGAAGCGGCTGCTTAGCTTGTAGCAATCAAGTATTAACAAAATTAGGAAGACTTCAAGGAGTTTTTGGTGCAGATGTAGATTATGTAAACAATCGCGTTGTGGTTTCGCACACCGATGAAGTCACGCGTGAGCAAATCTTAAACCAACTGAACGAACTTGGTTTTTTAGAGATAAACACAACTTGTGAAATATAATTTTAAAAACTTTATACAATGAAAAAAATATTTCTTATATCCATATTAATGATTGCATTCGGAATGGTGCAAGGTGAAAACGTAGAAAAAAACAACAATAAACAAGATAAAAAAATGGGAACAATTAAGTTAACAAAAGAAGAATTTCTCAAACGAATTGTAAATTACGAAACAAATTCAACAGAATGGAATTATTTAGGTGATAAACCTGCTATAATTGACTTTTATGCCGATTGGTGTGGACCATGTAAAATGGTAGCTCCTATTTTAGAAGAATTAGCAAAAGAATATGCTGACGATATCTATATTTATAAAGTTGATACAGAAAAAGAGCAAGAATTAGCTGCTGCATTTGGTATTAGAAGCATCCCTTCTCTACTTTTTATTCCAATGGGCGAAGCACCACAAATGGCACAAGGAGCATTACCAAAACATGCTTTCAAAGAAGCTATCGAAACTGTACTTTTGAAAAAAGAATCTACAAAAGCTGAATAAGAATGAAAAAGATAATATTATTTTCTTTTATTGGTCTTACTGCAATTTTATTTAGCTCCTGTAAAAACAGTGGGAAAACAGAAGAAAAATCTGAAGTAACAACACAAAACGCTCAAGAAAATGGGGTAATATCTACGCCAATAGCTCTCAGTACCACCGATTTCAAAGTGAAAGTAATAGATTACGAAGCGAATCCTAATGTGTTGAATTATTTAGGAGATAAACCTGCTATTATTGATTTTTGGGCTTCGTGGTGTGCTCCTTGTAGAGCAGTTGCACCTGTATTAGAAGAATTGGCAAAAGAATATGCAGGACAAATTTACGTTTACAAAGTAGATGTGGATAAAGAACAAGCTTTAGCTGCCGCATTTGGCATTCAAAGTATTCCAACATTGGTTTTTGTTCCTATGAATGGAAATCCAAAAGCTGAAATGGGTGCAATTCCGAAAGAAGCATTCAAAAAGCACATTGACGAATTCTTATTGCCAAGCATTTCGCAATAAGCACTAATATAAAAGTAAAAAAATCCACCTGTTTAAGAATTTTATTATTCTTGTAGGTGGATTTTTTAGCAGTAGTAATCTACAATTTCTTGTTGATTATATTTTGAATTGAACCAAATCAACCGTATCTGAAGCAATCATATACTCTTCGTCTGTTGGAATTACCACCACTTTTATAGCAGAATTTTTAGTGCTGATGGTTAATTCTTCGCCTCTTATTTTATTCACTTCTGTGTCAATTTCAATACCTAAGAAACTCAATTCTTTGCAAATTCTTTCACGCGTTACAGTTTGATTTTCACCAACCCCGCCCGTAAAAACAAACACATCAACTCCATTCATTGCAGCGACATACGAACCGATGTATTTTTTAATTCGATATTCGTACATATCCAAAGCTAATTTAGCCCGTTGGTTCCCCTCACTGATTGCATTCTCGATATCACGCATATCAGACGAAAGCCCTGAAACACCCAAAACTCCACTGTGTTTGTTGAATAAAGTGGTGGCTGCAGTTGTTCCAATCATCTCTTTTTCCATTAAAAATGTTACAACGCCCATATCAATATCACCAGAGCGAGTTCCCATCATCAATCCTTCAACCGGCGTAAAACCCATTGAAGTATCAACCGATTTTCCGTCTTTTATAGCCGTAATAGAAGCTCCATTTCCGATGTGTGCCGTGATTATTTTGGTAGAAGAATAATCTAAATTTAAATATTCACAAGCTCTTTGTGAAACATAACGATGACTTGTTCCATGAAATCCGTATCTTCGAATGGCATATTTTTCATACAACGAATAAGGGATTCCGTACATATAAGCATATTCGGGCATGGTTTGATGAAAAGCAGTATCAAAAACACCTACTTGTGGAACAGAAGGCAATAATTCTGTAATGGCATAAATTCCGGCTAAATTAGGCGGATTGTGCAACGGAGCAATTTCAATGTTTGCTTCAATTCCTTTTATCACTTCATCTGTAATAATTACACTGGAATTAAACTTTTCGCCACCGTGAACAACTCGATGTCCTACAGCATTTATCTCTTCCAAATCTTTGATACAACCGTATTTTATACTTGTTAAAACGCCTAAAATATATTCTATTGCCGTTTGATGTTCTAAAACTTCACCTTCTAAAATCACTTGACTTCCATCTTCAGTTGTATGTTTTAGAAACGAACCTTTCATTCCTATTTTTTCTACTCCACCTGAGCCCAACACTTTTTTATTGTCCATATTGAACAATTTATATTTCACTGAGGAACTTCCACAATTTAATACTAAAACTTTCATTTTTATTTTCCTCCTTTTTATTTGATAATATTTCCTAAATCGTCGTATTTGTAAAATCCTCTGTTGGTGCTTACTCCAAGATGTTTGGCTCTAAACATACGCAATAAAACCGGCGATGGCTTGTATTTTATATGTCCGTATTCTTCGTAAAGATTTTCCATCAAACTGACCACTTTTTCAATTCCAAACCGATCGGCAATTTTGAAAATCCCTTGTCGGTGTCCAAATCCAACATTCATCACCTTGTCAATATCTTCGGTAGTGGAAATTCCTTCCATTAAAATAGCACACGCCTCATTTAGTTGAATTAAAAACAGCCGAATGCTTACAAGCCCCGAAGACTCTACAACCGGAACGTACTGATAATTTATTAATCGGGCAAATTGACACACTTTGTCATACGTATCGTCAGAAGTTTCAAGTCCACGAACAATTTCAATAATTTGCGATCCTTTTACGTTGGATAAAAAATGAAGACCGATACAACGGCTCTTAAATTCCAATTCTGATGCCAAATCAGATACAATTACAGTGGTTATATTGGAAGCAATAATGGCGTTAGGTGCTAAAATACTTTCAAGTTTTCTAAACACATCTTTCCGTTCTGCAACACTTCTTTCTCCTGTGATGTTGTTGTATCGAATTGCTTCAATTACAAAATCACATCCATCAAAGTCATCGTAATTCATCGTGCCTTTGATTCGTCCCATAATCACACGTTTTTCATTTTCTGTCAAACCCCATCCTTGTATTCTACGATCTAATTTCTCTTCGATTCGTAAAAAAGCATTTGAGATTTGTTCTTCAGTGGGTTCTAAAAAGACCACTTCCATACCGTGAGTTGCCGCAACAGTAGCAATTACGCTGCCATCTTTTCCGCAACCTACAACTCCAATTTTGGAGAAAAGAGTTTTTTTACGGCTTTTTTTACTTAAACCGTATTTTTCAATCGGTTCTTTTATTGGTGTTGCCATCGTTTATATATTATTTTAATTTTTTTATCTGATTTATTCTTTTATTGCTTGTATCGCAGTGATGGTTATCATTCGCACAATATCTTCTACCGAACATCCTCTTGACAAATCGTTAATTGGTGCAGAAATTCCCTGTAAAATGGGACCAATTGCTTTTGCTCCCGATAATCTTTCTACCAATTTGTAACTAATATTTCCCGATTGTAAATCTGGAAAAACAAGTACATTTGCTTCACCAGCCACATTGCTTTGTGGAGCTTTGCTTTTACCGATAGCTTTGATAATTGCCGCATCTGCTTGTAATTCGCCATCAATTTG
>JBDHYS010000093.1:0-6287 GCA_039811505.1 Paludibacteraceae bacterium
TTGTAATTCTCACCCAAATCTCCCGGATTTGGAAGCACTGCTTTCAAAAATTGAATAGGTACAATTTTCACTCCGTTGTATTCTACCTCATCAATTCGTGCCATTCCGATATTGTGAATCACACGTAAGTGAGTTAAATATTCTTCACCAAATGTCATCCAAAAACGGGCACGTTTGATAGTTGGAATATTTTTTACCAATGACTCAAGTTCCTCGTGATAAATCAAATAGGACTCTTTAGCTCCAATTTCTGGATAATTTAATGTTTTATGGATTGCATGAGGTTCTGTTTCGACCCATTTTCCATTTTCCCAATATTTTCCTTTTTGCGTTACTTCTCGGATATTTATTTCAGGATTAAAATTAGTAGCAAATGGTTTTCCATGATCACCAGCGTTACAATCTACAATATCCAAATAATGAATTTCGTCAAAATGATTTTTCAGAGCATGAGCAGTGAAAACACTCGTTACGCCCGGATCAAAACCACAACCAAGAATAGCAGTTAGACCTGCTTTTTTAAATTTATCATGATATGCCCATTGCCATTTATATTCAAACTTAGCCTCATCGAGCGGTTCATAATTAGCAGTATCCAAATAACTTACACCCGTCTCAAGACAAGCATCCATAATTGTTAAATCTTGGTATGGCAGAGCAACATTCACCACCAATTCAGGTTGAAAGTTCTTAATCAAAACAACCAATTCTTCCACACTATCGGCATCAACTTGCTCTGTTTGAATAGTATAATTGTATCTTTTCTTTACATCGGCTGCAATTATATCACATTTTGATTTTGTGCGGCTTGCCAACATTACTTCTGAAAAAACATCTGGATTTTGAGCCATTTTATGAACTACAACGGTTCCAACTCCACCAGCACCAATTACTAAAACTTTTCCCATTTATTTTTAATTTAAATTAAATTATTCTTAAAATAGTTTGCAAATGTAATTCAAATAAACCACATTTCAAATTTTATTTTTTTACTTAATTTCTCAATGTTTTTTATAGAAATTAATTATAATATTTGACAAAAATCATTCCAGAAAGTGGGATATGATTTTGACACAACTTGAGGATTTTCAATATTTATAGAACGCAACAAACCGATAGGAGCAAAAGACATTGCCATTCGATGATCTTCGTACGTTGAAATTGAAGGTATTTCTTCTTTTTTACTAAAACTGCCGTCCCAAGCAAGCGAGCCTTCTTTGGGTTCATATAATTCAAAGCCTAATTTCCACAATTCCGTAATCAATGCTTCCACTCTGTTTGTTTCTTTTATTTTCAAACTTTGAAGACCCGAAAAATTAAATTTCACCCCTTTCAAACAGCAAGTAACAACGATAGTTTGAGCCAAATCAGGTGTTTCAACAAAATCATATTCAAAATAATCCAAATTAGTTTTTTCCTTAATTGTCAAAACGGCTTTATTCTCAATAAAGTCTGTTTTTATTCCAAAATTTTCAAAGATGGAGGCGGTTTTACTATCACCTTGTAAACTGTTTTTGGTTAATCCTTCAAGTTCAATTTTTCCTTTTCCAGCAAAGCATAAAATTTCATACCAATACGATGCAGCCGACCAATCGGATTCAACGGAATATAAAACAGGAATATAAGATTGAGGTTGAATTTCGATTTTTTTATCATCGAAAGTAGCTTTTACTCAAAATTGCAACATCATTTTTTGTGTCATTACAATATAAGGTTTGGAAATAATCGTTCCTTCTAATTCAATCGTCAAACCATTGTACATATAAGGAGCAATCATCATCAAAGCTGAAATATATTGACTGCTGACGTTCCCGTTTAATTTGATTTCACCTCCCATTAGCGCGCTTCCAAAAATTTTCAACGGCGGAAATCCTTCTTTTTCTAAATATTCAATTTTTCCACCCAATTGATTCAACGCATCAACCAATATTTTTATGGGACGTTGTTTCATCCGCTCACTTCCTGTAATTATCCATTCTCCAACAGTTTTTGACAAAAAAGCGGTCAAAAAACGCATCGAAGTTCCTGCAGCTCCTACATCAAAAGTGGAAGAATCGATATCAAATGCTTTTACCATCACATCGGTATCATCACAAACAGACAAATTTCTTATCATATACGGACTATAAGAAAGTGCATTCAAAATTAATGCCCTGTTGCTAATGCTTTTTGATGCAGGAAGTTGAATTTGGACATCCAAAAATGGAATCTTTTTTGGAGGAACTATTTTTTTTGTTTGGTTCATTATATTTTAGGAAGGATTTTCGATATTTTTTCTCACTTTTTCTAAAAACTCCAACATTTTTTCAGAATCTTTTTTGTCAATGATTTCCAATATTGATTTCAATTCACCTCTTATATTTTCCACCTGTTTAGATGTGAATGGATTAAATAAGATTTCGGATAAAAGATAATTATCTTCGGATAAAAGTCCTTTTGCAATATCCATGTGCCGTTTGAAAGTTGTTCCCGGAGCTTCCTGAGGCTTCATTACAGACGCAAACACCAAAGTAGATGCAAACGGAATTGACAATGAATAAGCAATCGTTTCATCATGCTCATCAAATGTATATTCAAAAATTCTTAACTTCAAAGATTGGTATAAATCTTTAAAAAACGCTTTCCCCATGTGGTCTGATTCTGCAATAATTATTGCATTTTGCGTACTTAAATTGTCGAGTGTAGCAAAAGTGGGTCCAAACATTGGGTGCGTAGAGACAAATCTTCTTCCACAGTTTTTATAAAACGAATACAAACCCGTTTTCACAGAAGAAATATCGGACATAATACAATTTTTTGGCGTCAGCGGAATGATTTTTTGAAAAGCATCAATCGTATGTTTCAACGTAACACAATTGATTAACAATTCCGGCTCAAACTGCTCTATCTCTTCCAATTTTGTAAAACGGAGTGTATTAAAAACAAAACGAAGTTTTTTGAAATCAGTGTCGTACAATGCAACTTCATGCTGCATACAAAGTACGTCAGTAAGAAAGGTGCCCATTTTTCCAGCACCTAAAATTAATATTTTCATTCTATGTAAATCGTACTAAGTTTTTGCTTAAACGTGCATAATCAATAAAGGCGTATCCACATTTAGCAATAGTTTTGTGGCAATGCCTTGATTAAACAAGCGTGCAAATATACTTCTTTTTTTAGTATTCAATGCCACTAAATCAATTATTGATTTGGTTAAAAACGGTTGTAGTTTATCTTAATTATAGTTGGATTTCAAAAAAGCGTATTCCGTTTTTAAGTTTGGATAGTGATTTGAGAAATAAACTTTTATTCCTGCCAACATCACTTCGTCCCAAGATTCTTTTTTATTGGTAGCGTGAAGAAATACAAATTCTAAATTATCATTTTTCAACAAAGAAATGGCTTTGTCAATTGCAATTAAATCTTTTTGATCAAAATTTGTGAAAAAAGCAACTCGTTTTATTTTTTCCGGTGTAATTTTAGCTTCTGACGATACAGTCATTACAGGCACACTACTTGCTTCAAGCACTTCTGACGTAACGCTTCCAACCAAAAATCCATCTTTATCTTGCTGTTTGCTTTTATTGCCCATTATCACCAAAATGGGTGATTCTTTTTTACAATAGCTTAGAATTTCATCTTCTGGAACTCCCGAACGCAATACAAAACTAAATTTCACTTTTGGAATATCACCTTTTTCAATCCATCTGTTAATTAAATTCGTAAGATTTTCAACATCGGCATTCAATGTTCTGATCATTCTACGCATTGTTTCGGCATCGGTCAATGAATAGGTGTTGATATCGGTGTTGGTCGTTGTTGTGATTGTGTAAGCCGGAGTAAGATAAGCATGAAGAAAAACAACTTCACATTTTAATTTCTTCGCAAATTCAAAACCAAATTTGCATTTTTCATTGATTTGGTCTGTTAAATCTACCGGAATCAGTATTTTTTTTCCTTTAAAAGGTAGTTTGGTTGTATTCTCTTCTTCCCACGCTTTTTCTTTTTCTTCTACAATTTCAAGAGCTTTTGGCAAATCTTTTTCTTTTATCCGCACTCTCACACCAACTGCCAATTCTGGATTTTCAAGGTTTAAGTTATGAATAACCGTTTCAATACCGCATTCATCCAGAATAACTTTTATTTTTTGGGCTCTTTCAAAAGTTCTAACTGCCAATGTAATCCACTTTTCGTCCATAATTCATAAATTATTTATAGATTGATAGTATTAAATACTTTTCGACTATAAAATTACAAATAATAATTCAATATCCTTACCGTTTTTAAATAAAAATTGTATTTTTGTTTAAATTCAAAAAACATTTTTTCTTTTTTACTTAAAAAATTAACAATTTACAAACTAATAAAATTTAAAATAAAAACTCAAGAAATGAAAAAGGCCTTTAAAGAAGCTTATGGAAATGAAGCAGAGGCAGTTTATTTTGCACCAGGACGCGTCAATCTAATTGGTGAACACACAGATTATAACGGAGGATTTGTATTTCCAGCAGCATTAAGTTTTGGAACATACCTTTTGCTCCGAAAAAACGGTAAAAAAGAGGTAAACTTCCGCACTCTCAACCAACCCGATGAAATTTACACCGTTCCCAATGATAAACTAACAGAACGACTTGATAATCGTGCTTGGGCAAATTATCCTCTCGGTGTTTTCGCTCAATACGTTAAACGCGGAGTTCAATTTTCAGAAGGATTTGATATTCTGATTTGGGGAAATGTGCCAAACGGTGCAGGTCTTTCGTCATCAGCCGCATTGGAAGTAGTTACAGCATTTGCTTTAGACGATCAATTAAGCACAGGTTTAAGTCGGACGGAAATGGCAAAAATCGGACAAAAAGCAGAACATGAATTTGCTCGTGTGATGTGTGGAATAATGGATCAATTTGCAAGTGCAAACGGGAAAAAAGACCATGCCATTTTCTTAAATTGCGATACACTCGATTTTGAACACGTGCCGGTGAAATTGGAAGGTGTAAAGGTTGTGATTTCCAACACACACAGTCCGCATAAATTAGATTCCGGTGCTTACAATGCTCGCGTAGCACAATGCAAATTGGCAGTTGAACAAATAAACACTGTAAAACCGATAAAATATCTTGCCGAACTTACAGAAGATGATTTCAAAGAAGTGGAACATGCCATTACAGATGAAGTTGCACATAAAAGAGCACGCCACGTTGTGGGTGAAGTTCAACGCACGACTGACGCTGTAAAAGCCTTACAATCGGGCAATTTAGAACTTTTTGGAAAACTTATGAATGCCTCACACGTTTCACTTCGAGATGACTATGAAGTAACCGGTCCGGAATTAGATGCAATGGCAGAAGAAGCATGGAAAATTGATGGCGTTATCGGTTCTCGAATGACAGGAGGCGGTTTTGGTGGTTGTACAGTTTCTTTGGTAACAGATGAAGTCATTGATGAATTTATTGAAAAAGTTGGAAAAGCTTATGAAAAACGAATCGGAATTAAACCCGATTTTTATGTAGCAGAAATTGGTGATGGAGCAAAAAAAGTAGAATAAAAAGATGCAAGAACATACATTAAACGGAAAAGAGATATCACTCTACACGCTGAAAAACCAAAATGACATGTCTGTGGAGATATGCAATTATGGTGCAAGAATTACAAAATTAAACGTTCCCGATAAAAACGGAATTTTAGCCGATGTAGTGCTTAGTTTCGATACATTAGAGGAAATTATTACAAAAGAAACTTACTTTAATTCCATTTGTGGAAGATTTGCCAATCGGATAAAAGATGCAAAATTTACGTTGGACGGG
This sequence comes from Paludibacteraceae bacterium, assembly GCA_039811505.1. GTDB lineage: Bacteria > Bacteroidota > Bacteroidia > Bacteroidales > Paludibacteraceae > UPXZ01. Next base: position 5,781 of record JBDHYS010000093.1, read on the forward strand.
CGAGAATATACTTTAGCGGCAAACAACGGACCGAACTCATTACACGGTGGAATTGAAGGTTTCAATATGAAAGTTTGGAAAGTAAAATCTGTTTCTGAAACAGAAATTTCGCTTTGTTACGATTCGCCCGATGGCGAAGAAGGATTTCCGGGAAATCTCGAGGTAACGGTAAATTATAGTTTGAGTAATGAAAATGAGCTGAAAATTCATTATGAAGCTTTGGCAGATAAAACCACAGTTGTTGGATTAACAAATCACTCCTTTTTTAATCTAAAAGGTGCCGGCGAAGGAAGTGTAGGAAAACATTTTCTACAATTAAATGCCGATTTTCATACGGAACTTGATGAAAATACGTGTCCAAACGGAGTTGTGCTGAAAGTAGATAATTCTCCATACGATTTTCGGAAACCAAAATTACTGGAAGATTGGATGAATCACGATGTTTTCAAGCCCAACAGAGGAATTGACAATAATTGGGTTATTCGAAAAAATCAGCCGAAAGAATTG
>JBDHYS010000094.1:0-6285 GCA_039811505.1 Paludibacteraceae bacterium
AACACTATATTCTGAAAAAATATTGCAATGTACATCACAAAAAATGAGCTTGAAATAGGGGCAAATCCATTGAGAGCAAAATAGCCGAGAAAAGAGAAAAAATACCCAAGATTCAACGAATACAACACTTTTAATAAATCTGCAAACGATGAAAAACGGATAATTCCTTTGAATGTTCTAAAGACAAAGAAGAACACAGTGTTAATTACGATTAATAGACTTAGCAACAAGAGAAGGTCTTGCCATGCGATATGCGACGATTTATTAAATCCGAATTGAATAAGATAAATCGAGCTAAATGAGAATAGCATGATTAAAATATCCAATAACAAGATATAATAATGTGAAACTAATCCTTTTGATAAGAAATTTTGTATAAATTTATTCATAAAAAATCTTATTTTTTAACTTAAAATAGATATAAACGGCAAATATATATTAAACTTTTGAAAATTACTTCAAATTTTTATAATATTCGAGCCAAGCGTCTGTAACAATATCCAATCAAATGCAATATCCAAATAAGAAAGTAGAAAAGTGGAAAGAAAACTTAACAGGTTTTAGAAACCTGTTAAGTTTGATAATACTGATGATGCTGATGTAGAATTTTAGACCTAATAGGTTGTTTAGTTAGGAAAGGTAAATCATTTTAACAAGCGTTTATATTCCTCTAACAAAGCATTCCAAACCATTTTTTGTTCGTACCGCTCTTTAACCATTCTACGGGCGTTATTCTTCATTTTCAGATAAAGTTCCTTATCTTCTATCATGGTTATCATTGCTTCTTTTAGTGCATTGACATCTTTAGAGGGAACTATTAGTCCGTTTTCTCTGTTTATGATTATTTCGTTGCACCCTATAATGTCAGTTGCAATACAAGGTAATTCCATAGCTCCGGCTTCCAAAAGAACCATCCCAAAACCTTCGCGGTATGATGGTAATACTAGCGAATCAGAAACTGACAGATAATCTATTACATTGCTTATCCTGCCAACAGCATGTATGTTTTTATTTCTCTTTATTAGTTCTTTTGTAGATAAATCAATAGGATTTAAATCATTTTCTTCCGGACCGGCTAAAATTAAGTGTGTATTTTTTTGCACTTTCACCAATGTAGTAAAAGCTTTTACCAGTTCATTTACCCCTTTATCACCTACAATTCGACCAACAAAAATAAAAGCAAAATCATCTGCACCAATATTCAATGCTGTACGAATGCTATCTTTTGCAGAATTATCATCGTGTTTCTTGAAATAACTGAAGTCCAAACCAGCCGCACTTCCATTAAGTATCACCATTGCTTTTTCTGCTTTACATAAACCTTCTGATATCAAAGTTGATTTTACTCCATTACTAACACATATAACACGGGATGCCGACGAACAAGTAAGTTTTTCCATCCGCATTAATAGTTTTCGTTTGAAACCTGTGGTTCCCTGATAACGAAGCCCGTGACACATATAAACACGGTTTTTCACCCCTGTTATTTTCGAGGCAAACATTGACAACAATGCAGCTTTTGGCGTATTTCCATGTACAATATCCGGTCTTTCTTTTATAAAGAGCCATATAAATCTCAATAGACACACAAAATCATTCAGTAATGAAATTTCCCTACGCATCGGTATGCAATGAATATCTATACCTTCGCGTTTCTTTATTTCTGCCAGTTGAGCTTTATCCGAAGAGATAGCTTTAACCTGAAAGTGTTCATTCAAAAAAGCTAAATTACCTTTGAAAAAATTCAAAGTAGTCGGTATTGTAGTTGTTATATAAAATTTCTTTTTTACCATTACTTAGACATGTATTTATTATTTTTTTCAGCAGACATTATGACTTTTTTAAAAACATCCTTGATTTGTTTCTGAATAAGAGGTTTATTATGGTTACGTTTACCGCAATCCCATGCTTTCTGTCTGTATTCTTCAATTAGTTCAGGGTATTTATTTACATTTTCCAATAATGGTAAAATAGCACTATACTCTGACACACAAAAAGCGGCATCTTGTTTTTTAAGATATTGCAATCCATTATGCTCCTCCCAACAGATGGCAAGGATAGCACAAGAAGAGCGCATTAAATCAATAATTTTTGTAGAAAAAGATACACGGGTTGCCAATCTGTATTTTTTATCAAACGACTCTACGTGCAGTGCAATATCAGCTTGTTTATATATATCTATTAATTCAGAAGGCGATACTTTACCCATTAAATGTACATGCAAGTCAGGTGCTAATGCCTTAACGTGCTTTTGTTCTATTTTTTCTTGCGTATAGATATCCAATATCATCCGTTGCCCATTTTTATTAATTTCCCGAATTGCATTACCTACTGCCGCTAATGTTTTCCACCTATTGCAATACAATCGACCGGCATAAACCAATTTGAAAGGTATATTGTTAGGTTTTGAAATAAACTCACCATCAAAACTCCCACTTTTAAAGAGCGTGGAAGTTGGCACTCCATATTCGCGTGAGTAATCCGTAGCTTGTTCTTCTGAAAAAGTAAAATAATGTTTATATATTTTGACATGCTTGCCGAAAGCTCTGCGAAAAAGCAACCGCCGTATCCAATAAACAGGTGAATAACTGACTTGCATCAATGAAGCTTCATCATCAGCAGTAAATGCAACAAAAGGTGCGTTTGTCATACCCATTATTGTGCGTTCTAAACGTAATAATTTGGGTGTTAACAATCGGGGACAGAATACCACATCTGGATTAAAATCGTTAATAAATTTCTGTAAAGCACTTTTGTCATACCGACCTGTTAGCCATATTAAATCACGTAAAACCCGTAGTCCGTTACCTGTGATTGATTTCATAAAACGATAAAAGCTTGTCGGCATCTGTTCGGCAAGGTGAGCTTTACTCTTATTATACATTTCCGGAACAGATATTTGAAATCTACGCCCTGCACGCTTTCCAATAACTGATTTGACCATCATCAAGTCGGTCAATTGAAAATAGTTTTCACAACACTTATTTTTGGGTGAACCCGGACTGCAATAGATTTCTGCAAATTCAGCTTCAAATCCATTAAACCAATTGCCCAATACATTATTTCCATGTATATCATCATTCCACACCTCATCAGCAATAATCAGTATCTTCAATTTTTTCATTATTATCGCACAATTTTCAATAATCCTAATGTCAGTTTTGGAAAATAACGAAACATTATAAACAAAAACCTAAGATAAATAGCCACACTCCCGGAACATTTTATAAGTTTCCAATTCGATTGGAATGTTGCATCCACAACCCCCCTTTGTTCAGGTAAAAGCATTGGATTCGCACTTAATAATAGCATAGCTTTACATAAGTGTCCCCGCGAGAAATCCTCCAAATCGTTTTCTCCTTTTCTTTTAAAAAAATCAATCCTTTCTTCATATGCTTCAACGAAATCAAGTCGTGGCTTTTTTAATTGGTTTGCCATTATACTATTTTTATTAACTGTATAATAATAAAGAGCTTGATCTGTCACCAATATTTTTTTTGCTTTAAAATATAGTTTCCATGTTGTATAATCATCTTCATTAATTTTTCCTTCTGGCATTCTGATGCCGTCAAATAATTGGCGTTTATAGAGTTTAGCACAAACAATTATTTTGGCATAACCTTTTAAAAAGATCGAATGATTGTCGAAAATTTTTAATTTATTTTTTTTTTCAATTACAGGAAACAGGATTTCAGTTCCACGAATAAAATTACATTGTGCAATATCCGCATCATATTTTATGCAAATATTCAGCAAAATTGCCAGATAATCTTTATGCCAAAAATCATCACTATCCAAGAAGCTAATATAATCCCCTGTCGAGATATTCAAACCTGAGTTACGCGCACTTGAAAGACCTCCATTCTCTTTATGAATCACCTTTATCCTATTATCCTGAGCAGCATATTTATCGCAAATGGTAGGACAGTTATCCGGTGAGCCGTCGTCAACCAATATCAGCTCCCAATTGGTATAAGTTTGCATAAGCACGCTATCCACACAGGTGTGCAGATATTGCTCTACTTTATATACCGGAACAATAATGGATATAAGTGGGTTATTTTTGTCTGTCATTGTATGATTTAATTTTAAATTATTTTACGACCCTATATTTCTATTGATTACTCTCTATGGAAACTTTTTTATCACCTTTGTACCAAAGCAACATACTCGGCAGTATAATCAGCATAAACAACCATCCCTCTTGCCCAAATAAACCTTTGTTGTAAGCAAAAACCAATGTTGCAAAAAAACCTACAAAATAATAAATACGTTGGGTTGAGTCGGTAATTTGCTTTAAATAAGCTCTGAATTGGGTGTAAAACAACATAAGATAGGGAATAAAACCTAATAGACCCAACCCTCCAAGCCTGTCTAAGAAATTTGAATGACCTCCCACCGGAGAAGTCCCAACAAAAGGATTGGCAAAAAAAGCACGAATAGAAATATCATGGTAATTAGCCCTCCCTGCAATAGTTGCTGCATTTTCTGTACTTCCGCCTTGTAATATATCCTTAAAATCCATCATTTTCATTTGGGTGGCTGTGCCTTCAAAAAAGTCAATTGCCCAATCAAGAATGGAAACAAAAGCACCCAGTAGGTATAAAGCATATATAAAACAAAAGAATAATGCAATCTTCATAAGAGAAGCCATCTTCTTTTTTGGACTATAAAGAAGAGCAAACACCACCAAGCCAAGCCCAATAATTAACGATGTGGTTATAGATGTATTAATGATAATGTACATAAACAACACAGCAATTGCAATCATTCCCCGTTTTTTCCACCCGTCAAACTTTGAAATACCATAAAGTTGAGCGGGAAAAGCGATAATATAGGCATGCAGAAGGGTGTAATTAGGCAATCCTTTTACAGGCAATTCTTCTTTTTCATAATACATGGCATCTCGCAATAATACGGGATCGTTTATTATTATTGGAATATAATAAATAAACGATAACAAAATAATAATTAACGATACTCTTCCGATTTTTTTGTAGAGTTGGTAATCATTAAAATGTTGAAGAATACTGAAAATAACCAATGAGGGTAAAATAAAAGCAAATTCGATAATTATTTTTCTTGAATCTTGAACAGTACCAATCCCTATGGCTAAGAACTTACCCAATGCAAGGTACAGAAAGAGCACAGAAGCGTAGATAAAAAACCAAAGAAAAGTCTTATTTTTCATGATGGCAGAAGGATACAGAAGAAATAATGCTACTGTAACCGTCAAGCTTATCGTGGCAATCGGTATGGGCAGCAAATCTGCGACAAGAGGAAACACAATGTATAAAATGAATCCGGTCGATATAATTAAAAAAAGTTTCTTCTTTAATTCCATATATTGTTTGTATCCTTAGACCTAACAGGTTTTGATTTTTTCCTTTGAGACCTAACAGGTGTCTAAAACCTGTTAGGTTGGTTTTGTTTCATTATTTAAAAAATTTACGGTATTCCTCCCAACTTCCAATATCTGTCCACGACCCTTCATTAATCGGGAATACACCCACATTTCTTTTTTCCTTTATCAGTTTTTCAATCAAGTGAGTAATATGAAAAACAGAATCTTTTGGTATTTCATTTATCAAATGAGGTTCTAAAACGTACATTCCCGTATTGATTTTAAAAATCATATCCGGTTTTTCTTGAATAGAAATCAACCGACCTGAATCAACAGTTTCAAGCGTCCCGTAGGGAATAGAGTAGTTTTTTAAAGCTGCCACAACGGTTATCTCATTTTTATTTTGTTTGTGATAATTCAAAATCTCACCATAATCTTCGTCAATTATAATATCGCAATTGGATACAAAAAACGTGCTACTTATTTTATTTTGTAATAAATGGAGACTTCCAGCCGTACCAAGTGGTTTGTCTTCTTGAAAGAAAGAGAGATGATAGTTAGGATTTTTTAAATTAGTGAGGTAATCTTTGATCAAATCGGCTTTGTAATTGACCGAAATATAAAAATCATGACAACCCACAGCTACAAACCTGTCCATAATATCTTCCAGCATTGTTTGGTTGCCAATGGGAATCAATGGCTTGGGCAACACGTTGGTAAGCGGACGTAATCGAATGCCCTTTCCGCCTGCCATTATCACCACCGGTAATTGTAAAGATGATAAAGCGGTGCGTTCTTCATTCGCAAATAAATCTTCCCAAAAAATCACATCTACAATTCGCTTTTCATGATCAATAATCGGCATAAATTCATTTCTACGCTCTTTTATGCTTTTTATAACCTCCTCTTTATCGTCTGTTGTGTAGGCAACTTTCACATCT
>JBDHYS010000095.1:0-6273 GCA_039811505.1 Paludibacteraceae bacterium
CAGAGATACCATTATAAAACACGATTACGAATTACAGCAAAAATCATTTAAAGATTTTGAATCTTTAATGAGAAGAAATTAGCAATAATCTCATTTTTTTGAGAGTATTTTTTTGATTTTAAAAATGATTGACAACACAATATTTGAAAATAAAAAAGTAGTTTACCACACGCTTGGTTGCAAATTAAATTTTGCAGAAACTTCAGCAATTGGAAGACAATTAGCAGAAGAAGGATTTGCAAAAGCTCGCCCCGGCGAAGAAGCTGATGTTTGTATCATAAACACTTGTTCTGTTACAGACACAGCCGATCATAAATGCCGTCAAGCCATAACGCGATTAAACAGATTGCATCCAAATGCAAAAATGATTGTAACGGGTTGTTATGCACAATTAAAACCTGATGAAATAGCCGCTATTGATGGAGTTGATTTAGTATTAGGAGCAAACGAAAAGTTTGATATTCTAAAATATCTAAAAAACTGGTATTCAATTGATTCATCAAAAATAGAAAGAGGCGATATTCTGAAAACTAAAGAATTTCGACCTTCTATTTCACACGATGACAGAACACGATATTTCTTAAAAATTCAAGATGGTTGCGATTATTATTGCACATTTTGTACTATTCCTTTGGCTCGTGGACACAGCAGAAGTGGCACGATTGCAGAAACCGTGAAAATGGCAGAAGAAGTTATTAATAAAGGTGCCAAAGAGATCGTTCTTACAGGAGTAAATACCGGAGAATTTGGAAAAAGAAACGGTGAAACATTTCTTGATTTACTAAAAGCATTGGATAACATCAATGCGGATACGCGTTTTCGGATTTCATCTGTCGAGCCCAATTTGATGTCAGAAGAAATAATCAAATTTGTAGCTGAAAGTTATCGTTTTATGCCCCATTTTCACATTCCACTACAAAGCGGAAGCGATGAGGTGCTAAAACTTATGAAAAGACGGTACGATACAAAACTTTTCAAAGAAAGAGTTGATATTATTCGAAGACATTTGCCCGATGCGTTTATTGGTGTGGATACGATTGTTGGTGTACGTGGGGAAACCGACACATTATTTGATGAAAGTGTGAGTTTTCTCGAAGAACTCGATTTCTCACAATTACACGTTTTCACCTACTCGGAGCGCTCAGGCACAAAAATGCTTGAAATAAATCATAATGTAGATTTAAAAGAACGAAAAAGAAGAAGTGATTTTCTTCACAAACTTTCTGACAAGAAAACCAATTCATTTTATGATAGACAAATTGGAAAACCTGCAATAGTGCTTTGGGAGGCAAAACGCGATGGTGATAAAATGTTTGGTTTTACAGAAAATTACGTGCGTGTGGAACGCGATTATGATAAGAACCATGTAAACACCTATGAAAGTATTGTTTTAGGTGAATGGAACATTGAAAAAACGGCTTTGACAATTAAAAATGACAAAAAAGAATATGCTTACAAAAAGGATTGTACCTTGTTTAGACGTTAAAAATGGCAAGACGGTAAAAGGAGTAAATTTTGTTGATATAAAAGAAGTGGGCGATCCCGTAGAATTGGGAAAAAAATATGCAGAAATGGGTGCCGATGAATTGGTGTTTTTGGATATTACAGCCACCAATGAGAATCGAAAAACGTTTACGGAATTGGTTTCTCGAATTGCTAAAGAAATCAATATTCCTTTTACGGTTGGCGGTGGCATTTCTTCAGTTGAAGATGTGAAAAATCTATTAAACAACGGTGCTGATAAAGTTTCAATCAATACCGCCGCATTCAATAATCCTCAATTAATAAAAGAAATAGCAGACGCATTTGGAAGTCAATGCGTTGTGTTAGCTATCGACACAAATTTTGTTGGTGGAGAATGGCTTGTTTATTTAAATGGTGGTCGTGTAGCCACCAAAACAAAAGTGGTAGATTGGGCTAAAAAAGGCGTTGAACTTGGCGCTGGTGAAATTCTACTTACTTCTATGCTAAATGACGGCACGAAAGATGGTTTTGCCATTGACATTACAAAAGCTGTTTCTGAATCTGTTAATGTTCCGATAATTGCAAGTGGAGGCGCAGGAACAATGGAACATTTTGTAGATGTTTTTAAAAGTGGGAAAGCAGATGCTGCACTTGCTGCAAGCATTTTTCATTACGGAGAAATTTCCATTCCACAACTTAAAAATCAATTACTTAAAGAAGGAATTTCTGTGAGAATTTGAACCTTTAGAATTTTATAATTCAAAAAAAGACAGTTACTCTAAATCAGCAACTGTCTTTTTCTATCTATATGGTTTAAACAATAAATTAGTTTTTCACTATTTTCACAGTCTTTTCGTTGTTTACGCGGATTAAATAAACACCTTTTGCATAATGTCCAGTGTTAATCGTAACCGAATTTAGTGCATTGCCATTTATTCTATCCACAAGAACACCTGTATTTGTGTACACATCAATCGTTTGAATTGCAACAGCAGATTCTACAATACAATAATCGCGAACTAAATTTGGATAAACCTTTACATCTAACGTTTTCACTGTTGGAATAGATGATGTCAATTGTGTAAGCAACATTGAGCGTTGAGCTGGTGTAGTTGATTCATTGTTATCTGTTGGCATTGCCCAAACCGTCATTATCTTACCACCATAAGAAATTCCATATAAATTTCCTGCATAATCAAATTCAAAATCATCATAAGTTATCGTTGATGAATTGAAATTGCTAACAAATTTTTCCGTTACAATAGGAGTGTTGCCATTCATTTCAAGATTGAAAATTGCAACACCTTTATTGAAGGCAAGAGCAATTAATTTTTCTCTATGATTCAATGCCATTCCACCATTTTCAGAAGCTCCGACTTTTCCCCAACCTTGAAAAGTATTAAACATTGGTTTGTTTTCTGTGGCATTATAATAAAACATCATTGGATTACCCGCATTTTCAGAACCTTCTCCTCTGAACTGGGCTCCCCAATATCCATTTTCAACAGCCACAATAGAAGAATTATCATTACCAAAATAGCTTGAAGATCTTCCTGCAGTTGTTGGAGCTTTTGTCCAAGTTGTTGCATTTCCTATTTTGTATGAATTTACATTTTTCCACCAAGTTGTAGCTTCTGCCACCGATCTATCTACACCATATAGTACCGTATTAGCACCTTCACCCCAAACACTAATTCCACCTGTTCTTCCTCCAACATACGTACTTCCAACTGACAGTTTTCCATAAGTTGCTTCACGTGTAGCTCCTGTGAAAATTGAAGCCATTTCAAATGTTTCAGGATTCATATAATAAATACCTGAGTTTGTAAGACTATAATCTGACACAAACACACGTCCATCTTTCGCAACAGCCACTTTTCGAGGACTTTCACCAGCTGCAGTAGCCCAAGCGATTCCACCCGTATGTGCAGCATTGCCTTGTGAGGTAATATCGGTTCCGTTTGCATCTAAAATATAGATTCCTTTTGATGTTTCTCTTGTATCAGTAGCTCCATTTGCGGTGTTTGTAACATACACTCTACCAAAATAAGGACTTTCAGGAGAATTGTCAATTGCAACACCTCTTGGACCAAAGAATCGGTAAGGTGCAGAATCATCTGAAATTTTTACAAACTTAGGAATGTTGGCACCCTTCACTTGAATCGACCAAGTAAATTCTCCTTCTTCAGGAATGTCTGTAAGAGGAATTTCAACACTGTTCAATCCAACATTGAATCCGGTCAATGGTATCGTTTTAACTTTGGCATCTGTATCTTTATCTTGTAGGATTAAATTAACACTTTCTGCAACTCCATTAAGCACATATTCAATATTAAAACCAGATTCTGTTTTTCCAGATTTAAGTTGAGAGGCAAAAATTCGTGCAATTGGTGTAGCAACAATTGGTTTTGTTTTATATTTTACAATATTATTACCTACCAATAAATACATCGAAATATTAGCACCATTTACAACTCCTGCTGTTGCCATATAGTCGATTACTGGATATTCTGTAATTACCGATTCGGTAGTTCCAATTTTAACCGCTTTGTCAATACCTTTTGTAACATCATATAAATAAGCTTTGTATTCATATTTATCTCCTACTTTCTCACAAACGGCAGTTGTCATATAAACTTTATCCAAGTAACGTAAGAAATTCAAACCAGAAGATGCAACCGGTAAATCATTATCCATTTTGGCAACTTCTACTGTAGAATTTGCAGTCCAACTTAATCGGAACTCAATTGGCTTGGTAAGTGTTCCATCAATCACAAATCGATGTAGTTGAGCATTTTCTTCTTCTGTTTTCACATCACCAAAAGGAGAATATGTCAATCTATGTGTTGGTCCGAAATCGGGAGCACGATAGGTTTTATTGTTGTCAGTCCATTGTGTGGCTTTTAACACTCCATCAATAAATCTCCAACTTACTAAACGCAAATTGTAATTTAACCAGTCATTTCCGGCATGTGAATCAAAATAAAGATAAAAATCATTGATATTTCCTTTTACAGCAATACTATTCGCCATTAAATTAGAATTATTATTACCAGCTGCTGCCAAACTTTCAGAAGTATTTGTAGGAAGCATAGCAATTTGTATTGGATCTACATCTTCCAACGCTGTAGTTTCGGTAGCTTCCCATTTATAGACATAAAAACTTGCCGTTTGGAAGGCATTCGATTCTTTACCAACAACAGTAGAATTGGTCCCGATAAGTACGCCATCGGTAGTAAATGCAATATCTGAAAGGACAAAAAGCATCTCTTTTCCATTGTATCCTTCACTAACAACTCCTACAGTGCTCATCTCTTTAATAAGTTCACCCGTGGTAGGATTTATAACCAACAATTTAGGAGTTTTAGTAGCCGTTACAGCTAAAACATAGTATTTATTATTTTTTAGAATAGCACGGCGAATTGTTAAATCACGTAATGCTTCAATATCAAGTAAATCATACTCTTTTTCAAATTCAAACATACTTGGTGCAGCGATATCACCCGGTTGAACAGGAGTTGGATAATAAGCATCTTTAAATGGATATGGAGGTGGTGTAGCTTGGTCTGTAACCAATTGATTTACAAATGTTGTTTCATTTGCTTTTACCTCCACTTGTTTAGTAGCCGGAATATAGTCTGTACTTGGAAAATCATACACTAATGTGTAATTTCCGGGGACTAAATCTGAAAATACATAAATTCCATTGTATTCATTATCTGTAGTATATTCACCCACAATAGTTCCACCCGCATTTTTAAGAACAACTTTCATGTTATTCAACGGATAATGAGCATCAACTGAATTTTCTGCGTATTTATACAATGTATGTTCAAGTCTTTCATACTTATCTTTTACAGTTCCCATAATATCGCCTGTTGTTTTAGACGAAGTATCGCCAAACCAAGCACGAATTGCACGAGAATAACGAACACCTTCTTGACGGCAATAATCTTTATTCAAAAGACGATGTCGTTCCGGTTGGTATGTATGAAAACACCCTTCACTTAAAAATCCATCAGCACCGTGTTTTAACACACCAAGATATCCTGTGTAACCATTAAAAGTAGAACTACTTCCATAAAAAGTAATATCTCCTCTCACATTATTTTGAGTAGGCAAAGTATAATGTGAATAATAAGTAACACCATTATTAACAATGTATTTCCACGCATCAAGAGCCATTTGTTTTGCATTTGTCAAGCCATTTCCGGGTGCAGCATCAGTTCCTCTGTAAAGCAATAAAGGATAGTTGGTTGAGGTTCCTTCAGTAGCCGCATTACTGTGTATTGACAAAAAATAATCCATATTATTTGTTTCAACATCCATACAAATTGTTGATAATGATACTATTTGTGTAATACCACTTACTACATCGCCTTCCCTATATTTATCATTTGGAGTTGTTTGTGCATCTCCTTCCACAACAACACCATTTTGAGTTCTACTCATTTTTACAAAACCAACTCCGGCTTTGATTAACTCGTCTCTTAAACTTATTCCTTTCCATAAATCTGTATTTGTTTCAAAGAATCCCAATGTGTCTTTTACTGCATAATTTATCGTAGCCATTGGGCGGTCATTCGATCCCCAACCACCGTGACCGGGATTTACATAAACACGTGCTTGACTCAACGTCTTTTGCCCGTTTACATTGATAAATGAAATCGAAAAAAACAGAATCAGCAACAAATAAAATTTTGATATATAATTTTTCATAATCATTTTATTTTGAGGTTATAACATTAATAAGATATATTTTCCCATCAGCTGTATTGTAGGTCAATTTTGTTCTATCAGAAGAACCTT
>JBDHYS010000096.1:0-6213 GCA_039811505.1 Paludibacteraceae bacterium
GAAAATGGAGAATTGGAATTAATGGAACGTGCAACAGCTCAAGAAACTTTAAATTTTATTTTTGGAGTCGGAATGATGTTGCCTGAATTTGAAAAGAATCTTGAAGGATTGGAAGCCGGAGAAAGTTTTGATTTTATGATTTCAAGTGAAAACGGTTATGGAGAATATGACGATGAAGCTGTCGTAGAGTTGGATCGCTCAATTTTTGAAATTGATGGAAAACTTGATGAAGAGATGGTTTTTGTGGGTAATTTGGTTCCGTTGATGGACAATGACGGAAATCGATTGCAAGCGGAAGTGGTTTCAATAACCGACACACACGTAACTGTAGATTTAAATCATCCTTTAGCAGGAGAAAATCTTCATTTCAAAGGGAAAGTTTTGAGTGTGAAAGAAGCTACTGAAGATGAATTGAATGCACTGTTTGGTGGAGGTTGTGGTTGCGGAAGCGGCTGCGGTTGCCATGATGAAGAAGATGATCATCATCATCATCACCACCATCACCATCATCACGACCACGATCATGGACACGGTGGTTGTGAAGGTTGTGGGTGTTGATAGAATAAAATCGGAAATGAATTTTGTAAGAATTGTAAGTGCAAAAGATAGATTTGCTTACGAGGTAATTGAGCTTTATTTGGAAACATTTCCTTTAAACCAGCGTCATAATAGGGACGAATTTATACATTTGTTGGAAAATGAGCCCCGTTTTTTCTGCAATGCGGTTTTAATGAATGATTCATTGGTCGGTTTTTGCAATTATTGGGATTTAAATAATTTTATTTTTACAGAACATATTGCAGTAGAACCGCCAATGCGTGGACACAAATTAGGTGAAAAAATGATCCATTTGATTCGGGATTTCACTTCCAAACCATTGATTTTGGAAGTTGAAAAAGAGGGACAAGATGAATGGAGCAGTAGGAGAGTTGGTTTCTACAAACGTTTAGGATTTGAGATTTTATCCGATGAGTATGAACAACCACCTTATAGACAGGAAGAACCGTTTTTATCGCTTTATTTGATGAGTGATCAATTGGATAAAGTTGAAAAAAAAATTGATGAAATAAAAAAAACAATTTATCTCGCTGTATATAAAATAAACTGATTGACATTTACTTTTCAATCTATAAATTAGGGGTACTTTTACAAATAAGTGTCCCTTTTTTTATGATCAGAAAGAACGCAAATCCCATAAATTATCACAAATAGTATTGTTACATCTGCTAAAATTTGTAATTTTGACAAAATATTGAATCTTCTCTCTCGATTCAAAGATTTAATAAATAAATTCTTTCTGTTTTGCAAAAAAAAATAATTACAAAAATGAATCACCCGCTCATAATTTATAATACACTTACTCGAAAAAAAGAGCAATTTATTCCGTTTCATTCGCCCAATGTTGGAATGTATGTTTGCGGTCCGACCGTTTATGGCGATCCGCATTTAGGACACGCTCGTCCTGCCATTACTTTTGACATTTTATTTCGATATTTGAGCCATTTGGGATACAAAGTGCGTTATGTGAGAAATATTACCGATGTGGGGCATCTTGAAAATGATGAAGATGAAGGTGAAGATAAAATTGCCAAAAAAGCCCGATTGGAGCAGTTGGAACCGATGGAAATTGTTCAATATTACACATTGCGTTATCACAAAGCGATGGAATTATTAAACGTTTTGCCTCCAAGTATTGAACCAAAAGCATCGGGACATATTCTTGAACAGATAGAATTTGTTGAAAAAATACTGAAAGCCGGTTTTGCTTATGAAAGTGAAGGTTCAGTCTATTTTGACGTAGAAAAATACAACCAAAAGCACCATTACGGAAAACTTTCGGGGCGAAATGTGGAAGATATGCTTGCTTCTACCCGAAAATTGGATGGGCAAGATGAGAAAAAACGAAATGTTGATTTTGCTCTGTGGAAAAAAGCAGCACCGGAACATATTATGCGTTGGAAAGCTCCTTGGAGTATTGGTTTCCCCGGTTGGCATTTAGAATGTTCGGCAATGGGAACAAAATATTTAGGGGAAGAATTTGATATTCACGGCGGAGGAATGGATTTGATGTTTCCACATCATGAGTGTGAAATTGCTCAAAATCAGGCAGCTTTAGGAAAGAAATCGGTGCGATATTGGATGCACAACAATATGATTACAATTGATGGTCAAAAAATGGGAAAATCACTTGGAAATTTCATCACTTTAGAGCAGTTTTTTACAGGTGAACACCCACTTTTGACAAAGCCGTTTTCCCCAATGACGATACGTTTTTTTATTTTACAAGCACAATATCGAAGCACTGTCGATTTTAGCAGCGAAGCATTAGAAGCATCTGAAAAAGGATTGGAACGGTTGTTGGAAGGTTACACTCGATTGCAAAAATTGAATGTATCTGAAAATTCATCTGTTAAAATGGAGGATTTACGAAAAAAATGCGATGAGGCAATGAACGATGATTTGAATACGCCGATTGTAATTTCTCATTTGTTTGAAGGTTTAAAATTTATAAATCTTGTTCACGATGGAAAAGAGACAATTTCTGAAAGCGATTTAAATGAATTGAGATCTCTATTCAAACTTTATGTGGAAGATATTCTTGGACTTCAAACGGAAATAGAAGATAGCAAATCTATTGAAGCCTATCAAAAAGCAATTGATTTACTTCTAAATATTCGTTTGGAAGCAAAAAAGAACAAAGATTGGGCAACAAGCGATAAAATTCGGAATGAATTGACGGCTTTAGGTTTTGAAATAAAAGATACAAAAGATGGGTTTGAATGGAATTTGTAGATATTGTATAAATAGAAATCGATATGTAAATTAATTGACAAACCACATTTAACATAAAAAATTATGGAATCAACAAGACAACAAAAAATAGCACGACTTCTTCAAAAAGAGATGGGTGAGATTTTTCTCCAATATGCAAAGCAACTTCAAGGTACTTTAATCACCATTACGGGCGTTTCGGTAAGTCCTGATTTAAGTATTGCACGTGTTCGATTCAGTGTTTTTCCAAAAGAGAAAATCGAGTCGGTGCAAAAGCAAATTGAAGAGGAGAAAAAAACATTTCGATATGAATTAGGGCGGCGAGTACGACATCAATTGCGTATTGTTCCTGATTTATATTTTCATTTTGATGACAGTTTGGATTATTTAGAGAACATCGATAAATTGTTGCAACAAGACAAAGAACAATCGCAAGAATAAGTTTAACTCAGTATATCAATAATCTTATTCTTTTATTTCGAGAATAAATGTCAAAGGAAAAAACAAACTTTATTTTTTCATTGTGGGTTGCAAAAAGATACCTTTTTTCAAAAAAATCACACAATGCAATTAATATAGTTTCGGCAATTTCTGCTTCGGGTGTTATTGTTGGAACCGCAGCTTTGATTGCTGTGTTGTCTGTTTTTAACGGTTTTGAGCAACTTATCCAAACAATGTTTTCGGCTTTTGATCCTGATTTGAAAATTTCTGCTGTCGAAGGAAAAACATTTGATATAAGCTCTCCATCGTTTGAACTTTTAAAGAAAAATCGTTCCATTATTGCATTTTCGGAGGTAATTGAAGATATGGCATTGGCAAGACTTGACGAAAGGCAAGTTCCAATAAAAATAGTGGGAGTTGATGAGTATTTTAATCGAGTTACAAGCATTGACAGCATCATTTACGATGGTCAATTTTTGACTGAAGATACAGTTTTTAATCGTTCTGTTGTTGGGATTGGTGTGGCTTCAAAGTTGGGATTAAATGTTCACACAATTAGTCCGTTGATGATTTATGCACCAAAACGAGCAGGAAAAATAAACCTTGTCCGACCAGAATCGGGGTTTAATCAGGCACTCACTAATATTTCGGGTGTTTTTGTGGTCAATCAACCTGAATATGACGACCAATTTGTGATTATTCCATTGCATTTGGCAAGAAAATTATACGATTTTAACGACAATGAAGTTTCAAATATACAGTTGAAAATTGCTCCAAACAGTAATTTGAAAAAAGTGAAAAAGGAGATTCAAGAAATTGTAGGAAACGGCGTGAAAGTACAAGATAAATACGAACAACAAGAAGATTTTTATAAAATCACCAATATTGAAAAGTGGATAACGTATTTAATCCTCTGTTTTATTTTGTTGATTGCTATTTTTAACATTATCAGTTCGCTCTCTATGCTTATTATTGAGAAAAAGGACGATATTGAAATTTTGAGGAATTTAGGGGCAAACAATAAATTAATTAAGCAAATTTTCCTTTTAGAAGGGTGGTTAATTTCAATAATCGGTACTATTATTGGTTTGTTTTTCGGTATTGTGTTGATTTTAATTCAACAACATTTTGGAGTTTTAAAATTGGGTGGAGATAATTATATTGTCGATGCGTATCCGGTTATTTTAAAATTTTCTGACGTAATTATTGTTTTTATAAGTGTATTGATAATGGGATTTTGGGCTGCACGTTATCCGATTCGGTACATTTCAAAGCAAAATAAAATGTAAAAAATATGAAATTTATTTCTTCATTTCTATCCGTTATTTTCATCTCGCTTTTGTTTGTCTGTTGCGTAAACAACGATCCGCCATCGCCTTATCCGTATGAGAAAAAGATGAAATTCACTTGGGGTTTTGTCGATTTTTGGGGAAATTATTATGCAAATTATCAAATTCCTCACAATATAACTTCATTGCATCTTTTTTCTGAAAATCTATTTTTGAGTGATGATTTTGAGTTAGATGGCACCGGACAATACCTTGTTATTGAGGATATTTTTAGTGATAAAAACGCCGTTTTTTTGCCTGCCGGAAATTATACCGCTTCTGAAAACGAAGAACCATTCACGTTTTATTCCGGAAAAAAATTTATTGACAATAGAGATGTAATTCCGTCCGGAGCGTATGTGTATTATATTGAATCAGATCCATCTAAGTCGAAAATTGCATATATTACAAGCGGTTCTTTTAAGATTGACATTAAAAATGATTCAATTTATACAATTCAGTGTGATTTCATTTTAGATGAAAAAACAGAAATCAAAGGAACGTTTGAAAATGTGCTTTATCATTTGGACAGAACCACTAATAATCAGACAGAAAACAATAGAACGCAATTTTTCCCCCGTTTAAAATATCCTATTAAACAAACTAAGGATTAAATGCGAGCATCAACTCCCCAAAGTAATTTATTGCGAAGAGTTTCAAAAAAAGTGTGATTCAATGTTTTTACCACTTTAATTTGGTAATCAGCTTTTTTAATCCGCAATTGAGTGCTGTGGTCTAAGATTTTTGAACGTCCGTCAATGGAAATCAAATAACTGTTGCTCCTGCTATTCACTTCCACTTCAATTTCCCAATCATCAGGAACAATCAGCGGTCGAACATTCAAACTATGCGATGCAACGGGCGTGATAATAAAACTTTGAGCTTGTGGCACTACAATTGGACCGCCTGCACTCATCGAATAAGCAGAAGAACCGGTTGGTGTAGAAATAATCAATCCATCAGCTTGATAACTGTTAATTAATTGTCCTTTTGTTCGTGCGTGAATTACAATCATCGAATTGCTATCTTGTTTTGAAATTGCAACGTCATTCAGTGCATAAGATGAATCCAATCTTGATCCGTCCAATGTTTTCACACTCAAAACACTCCGTTTTTCAATGGAATATTTGTTGTTGATGATTTCTTCCAAAGCTTCAATTACTTCCGTTTTTCCTACATCTGCCAAAAAACCCAATCGACCTGTATTTATTCCCAAAATCGGAATGTCTTTTTTCCAAACACGTGCTGCAGTGTTCAAAAAAGTACCATCGCCTCCAAGGCTTAAGGCAATGTCTGCGTGAAAGTTATCGTCTTGAATTATCTCTATATTTTCTAATTTTTGAGAACTCTCTTTTTCGATGTAAATTTTCAAATACTCATCAAGAATACACGTAATTTTCTTCTCTTGTAGAAAACGAATTACCTCAAAAAGTTGCTCATCAATCTCAGTTCGATGTAAATTTCCAAAAATAGCTATTCGGATTGTTTCACTTTGTATCATAGTATATTAATTGTGTGCCTTTGTTTTATAGTTAAATATTTAAAAAAACGAAAGAAATAGGGTTTTATAGAATGACTTCATTATTTTTAAAGTAAATTTGCACTATAATCGTTCTTTTCAGTTTACAAAGGAACAAAATGGATTTCAATCGTACAAATTTTTATTGGTTAT
>JBDHYS010000097.1:0-6212 GCA_039811505.1 Paludibacteraceae bacterium
ACAAGCTAGAATTGACTCAGGAACTCAAACCATTGTGGGTGTAAATCGCTATCGCGTGGAAAAAGAAGATCCGATAGATATTTTGGAAGTGGACAATACTGCAGTGCGTGAACAACAAGTTTCACGTCTTCGTGAATTGCGTTCAAATCGTGATAATGATAAAGTGAAAAAAGCTTTGGAAGCAATTACAGAATGTGTTCGTACAGGCGAAGGTAATTTATTAGAATTGGCAGTAGAAGCTGCAAAAATAAGAGCTTCATTGGGCGAAATTTCAGATGCTTGTGAAGCTGTTGTAGGTCGTTATAAAGCAACAATTAGAACAATTTCAGGCGTGTATTCATCAGAAACAAAAAACGATGCGGACTTTGCACTTGCAAGTGAATTGACAGACAAGTTCGCCAAGAAAGAAGGTCGCCGTCCAAGAATTATGATTGCCAAAATGGGGCAGGACGGACACGACAGAGGAGCAAAAGTAGTAGCAACAGGTTATGCCGATTGTGGATTTGACGTGGATATGGGACCACTATTCCAAACTCCGGCAGAAGCTGCAAAACAGGCTGTAGAAAATGATGTACACGTTTTGGGTGTTTCATCGTTGGCAGCGGGACACAAAACTTTAGTGCCACAAGTGATGGAAGAGTTGAAAAAACTGGGTCGTGAGGATATTATAGTTATTGCTGGCGGAGTAATTCCGGCACAAGATTATGATTTTCTTTATAAAGCTGGTGTAGCAGCCATATTTGGACCGGGTTCTTCAGTGTCCAAAGCCGCAATTAGCATTATGGAAATATTATTAGAAGATTAATTCTAATTGTTACATAATTTATTGATTGAAGAATTTATTTTCTCCAATCAATAATTGAATTATTATTATTATTTATTCTATCCACTGATTTGTGTGAAAAATTCAAATTTATTGGATAATAGCTATTTACACACTTATTTATATATATGAATCTACTTATGGTAAATTGGGGAAATGCTTTTGTGGTTGTAGGATTGGGATTTGGAATGGTTTTAATCATTCTTTATTTGTTAGTTGTGTTGTTGAACTCATGGAGCAAATTGTCTGTTTTAATAACAAAAATACATAAAACGAGAAAAGAAAGAGAAGAAAATGAATTGAAAAAACAGAGAAAGAAAATCAATCTTTCTGTCAATCATGATGATGATGTGGCGGCCATTTCATTAGCTTTGTACCTTTACTTTAATCAGCACGATAAAGAGAGTAATGTCATTACGATTAAGAGGATTGAAAGACGATATTCTCCTTGGAGTTCTAAAATTCACGGAATGAATAATTTCTAATAAAAAAAGCTAATTTAGTTCATTAACACATTAAAAAAAAATTTCTCAGACTTAAAAACTATAAAACTCAACATGAAATATTCATCCTATTTGCTACCTTTTTTACTCTTTTTTCTATTTGTTTTTTCACCAATTAATATTTCATCTCAAAACAAAGAAACGATTGCAATTGGAGTAAGTGAAATTGAAAATCAATCTGTATCTGTTCTGATTGAAAAGGACATTTCGATGACGGAAACTTTGGTAAATTTCTTTGAAGATACGGGATTTGTAAACCTCGATTGGAAAACAATTACCATGCTTTTACTTTCGTTACTTCTTCTTTATTTGGCTATTGTAAAGCAGTTCGAGCCGTTGCTGTTGCTCCCTATTGCGTTTGGAATGTTGCTGACAAATTTACCCGGTGCCGGATTGTTTACGCCGGAAATATTTGAAGGCGGACGCGTAAAATGGGATATGTTTGCTGATGGTGCCGGGCTTTTAGATTATCTTTATCTTGGAGTGAAATTTGGAATTTATCCTTGTATTATTTTTATTGGAATTGGTGCAATGACAGATTTTGCCCCACTAATTGCAAGTCCAAAAAGTATGATGCTTGGTGCAGCTGCCCAAATTGGTATCTTTGTAACCTATTTATGTGCTGTTGCATTAGGTTTTTCTCCGAACGAAGCAGCTTCTATTGGTATTATTGGTGGTGCAGATGGCCCTACTGCTATTTTTTTAACAACAAGATTAGCTCCTAATTTGTTAGGACCTATAGCTGTTGCGGCTTATTCATATATGGCTCTTGTGCCGGTTATTCAGCCACCCATTATGAAAGCTCTAACAACAAAAAAAGAACGTAATATAAAAATGCAACAACAACGCATGGTGTCAAAAAGAGAGAAAATTATTTTTCCAATTTTAGTTACACTTGTAGTGGCACTAATTTTACCTTCTGCAGCAACGCTAATCGGTTGTTTGATGCTTGGAAACTTGATGAGAGAAAGTGGAGTTGTGGATAGATTGAGCAAAACGCTTCAAAATGAACTGATGAATATTGTTACGATTTTTCTCGGAGTAAGTGTGGGAGCAACTGCAACCGCGTCTTCATTCTTAAACGTACAAACGATGTTGATTTTAGCAATTGGAATTGTGGCTTTTTCAGTAGGAAGTGCCGGAGGTGTTTTGTTAGCAAAATTTATGAATTTATTTATGAAGAACAAGATAAATCCATTGATTGGTTCTGCCGGAATTTCTGCTGTTCCGATGGCAGCAAGAGTTTCGCAAGTGGTTGGTTTAGAGGAAAATCCTCGTAATTTTTTACTTATGCACGCAATGGGAGCAAATGTGAGCGGAGTAATTGGTTCGGCAGTTGTAGCCGGTATTTTAATGAGTATATTTGGATAATAATGATTTTTAAAATTTGTCATTTATGGATTTAAAATCACTTTCGGTTTTGATTGTAGAAGATGATTTGGTCTTTGGAAAGATGCTTCAAGCGTGGTTCGAGAGAAACGGACATTCTACTGATGTAGCATTAAAAGCATCTGATGCTAAAAAATTAATGACGATTAAAACCTATCAAATCGCAATTTGTGATTTAAGATTGCCCGGCGAAGACGGATTATCCGTTTTGGCATGGATAAAAAGCAACTTTCCAAAAACGATTGTCGTGATGATGACCGGATATGCTGATGTTCAATCGGCTGTTTCTGCCATAAAATTGGGTGCGTACGATTATATTTCGAAACCATTTACACCGGATAATCTATTTTCAAAAATTTCTGATGCCGTAAAGCAGTTTTTGAAAGATGAGGATGATGAAAACGAAGATTTAGAACAAAACAAAACAGTAGTAAATTCAAAGTTTATCAAAGGAAATTCGCCTTTGTATGATGAACTTTACAATCATGTGAATTTAGTTGCACCAACACCATTGTCTGTGTTGATAAAAGGTGAAAGTGGAGTTGGAAAAGAGCACATTGCAAGATTAATTCATGAAGGCAGTAAGGTTTCAGAAGGTCCATTTATCGCTGTTGATTGTGGTGTTTTGTCAAGAGAATTAGCTGCAAGTGACTTATGTGGTCATGTTAAAGGTGCTTTTGCAGGAGCTTAGTGAGACAAAACGGGATTTTTTACTCGTGCCCACAAAGGAACACTTTTTTTAGATGAAATTGGAAATCTTCCTATCGATGTTCAAATCCAACTCTTGAGAGCATTGCAAGAGAAAAGGGTAAAACCGGTTGGTGGTGATAAAGAAATTAAAGTGGATGTGAGAGTTGTAGCTGCCACAAATGAAGATATTGAATTTGCCGCAGAACACGGATATTTCCGTTCAGATTTATACCATCGGATTACAGAATTTATTTTTGAAGTTCCTTCATTGCGTGAATGCCGTGAAGATATTCCGCTGTATCTTGATTTTTTTCTGCAGCAAGCCAATAAATCGTTGAAAAAGAGGATAGCAGGTTTTACAAATGAGGCAATTGAAGTGCTGACGAATTATGATTGGCCCGGAAACATTCGTGAAATGAGAAACATTGTAAACAGATTAACATTATTAGAAACAGACAAAACTATTTCTGCAGGTACAATTCCCTCCCATTTTAAGACCAAAAAAGAGGAGGAAAAGCGAGAGAATTTAGAAATTGAACACGAAAAAGAGAAAATAACTGAAATTTTGAAAATTACGAATAACAATATCATAAAAACAGCAACTTTGTTGGATGTTGATATGCGTATTTTATTTGAAAAAATTAAATTGTATAATATCGAGTATGCTCAAAACGGATAATCGTATAAAGATTATTGTCTTTATTGGCTATGTTTTGCTGTTTATCATTGCTTTTTTAGGTTTAGTAAAAATCTATAAAGAGATGGTTTCTTTGTCGAAAAAAGATTATGAAACATCAGAAAAAAGAGAACTAAACTTAGTTAGCAACGCACTTCTTGAGCTGTATGGCTCAGAAAGTGTACGAAAAATTGCATTTTTTGATGTTGAAAATCCAATTGTTTTGCCCGAATCTTACAAAGAAATGGATTTGCAATTACACCATTATCTTGATTCTTTGTACGAAACCTCAACAGATGTTTCACTCCGCTTGAATATCGATACGGTTTTCAATCTATTAGCAGTAAAAGAGCAAAATTATAAAAAAATTTTTGCTTTGATGGATACAATTCGAAACATTCCAAAATCAAAATTTGCCGAAACAACACTTTTGACGCAAAGAGATGTTTCCAATTTGGGAATGATTGTGAATGATAAGTTTGTCGAAAAACAAGATACCTCTTTTTATGTGAAGGAGAAGAGAAAATTTGCCGATCGGGTGCGTGCTGTTTTTGTGTCAAAAGAAGATTCTACAAAAGTGATTACTTCTTCTTCGTCCGTTCATAGAGATAGTGCAGATTATGTTCCTGCACAAATTTTGACCGATACGATTGTCCATTTTATAAACGATTTAAATAAAGTTTACACCAAGAAAAAAGTTGGTTTTTTACTTCAACTTTCATCTCGTCAGAATCAGATGGTGCTGTATGACCAATCCATTACAGACCAAATAAACACGATTTTAAAAAGAATTGAATACGGACATACTGAAAAAATCAATCAGCTTAATGCCGAAAAGGAAGATATTCTAAAACATTCTTACAATGTGGTTGCCGTCATTGCGATGATTTCAATTTTGATTTTATTGGTGTTTTTGTCGATTTCTTTTTTCTTGATTAACATCAATCAGCGGCAAAAAGATAAATTAGAAGAAAGCAATTTCTACATCAGAAGTTTGATGAAAAGCAAAGACAGATTGCTTGCAATGATTTCTCATGACGTGAAAGCTCCGTTAAGTTCCATTATTGGACACGTTGAAATGATGTTTCGGAGTGGAATTTCCGAACAAGATAAAGGACATCTTGAAAGTATGCGAAACTCATCGGAATTAATTTTAGAACTTTCTAACCAACTGATTGATTTTGACCGATTGGAAAAAGGCGATCAAACCTTAAAATTTGTTCCCTTTGTCCCATTTCAATTATTAAAAGATATTTACAATACGTTTTTGCCATTGGCAAAACGAAAAAAAATATCTCTTACGCTTGACAATAAATTACAACCAAATGCCTATTTCGAAAGCGATCCGTTTGCTATAAAGCAAGTTTTGAACAATATTGTGAGCAATGCGGTCAAATTTACTCACGAAGGCGAGGTTTTTATTTCATCGCTTTATAATGAATCAAGCGGAAAGTTGGAAATTATTGTTAAAGACAGCGGAGTTGGCATCAAAGATGAAGACAAAGAGAAAATTTTTCAAGCTTATACTCGAATTGGAACCACTTCTGAAAAACTGCAAATTGAAGGAGCAGGTTTGGGTTTGCAGATTACAGAAAAATTAATTTCAGCACTGAATGGAACGGTACAAGTACAGTCAGAATTTGGCGTAGGCACCGAATTTACTCTTTTTATTCCATTGAGTAAAGTGGAAGATAAGGTTGAAACGAAAAAAACTGCAATCAAAAAAATCACAAAAAAAACAACTGCAAAAGTGTTATTAGTCGATGATGAAGCAACTATTTTGAGCATTTACAGTCGCCTGTTGGAACAAAACGGAGCAACAGTTAAAATATGCACCAATCCGCAAAATGTGATTTCTTTACTTCGTCAGAATCAATTTGATATAATTTTCACCGATATTCAAATGCCTGAAAAAAATGGATTTCAATTGATAAAAGAAATTCGTGATGAAGGGGGAATTTACAAAGAAATCTCCGTAATTGCTTTGTCGGCACGTTCGGATATTTCTGAAAAAGAATTTTTGGCAGCAGGATTTACTTCGTTTTTATCAAAGCCTGTTTCGTTTGAAAAAATGGAAGACATTGTGTTTCAGACTAAAAACAGGGAAAATGCAGAGGACAAAGAAAAACTA
>JBDHYS010000098.1:0-6199 GCA_039811505.1 Paludibacteraceae bacterium
GTGATGCAAAATATAGATTTATAGGGGGAATTCTTCATAATACTTATAAGGAAAATACTAAAAAAAATAAAAATACACTTACCGTTCAAGTAGATAAAATTCTGATTGGAAAATATTGGGGATTTCCAATTTTCATCCTATTTATGTATTTAATGTTTCAAGGTACATTTACTTTGGGAGATTATCCGATGCAGTGGATTGAAAATGGCGTAGTGTGGCTAAGTGATTTTTTAAGTCAAAAAATGAACAGTGGTCCTTTAAAAGACTTACTGATTGATGGTGTTCTGGGAGGCGTTGGTGGTGTCATTGTTTTTCTTCCAAATATTATTATTTTGTATCTTTTTATTTCATTAATGGAAGATACCGGGTATATGGCTCGTGCAGCATTTATTATGGATAAATTGATGCACAAAATGGGATTACACGGAAAATCGTTTATTCCGCTTATTATGGGTTTTGGTTGCAATGTTCCGGCTATTATGGCTACCAGAACCATTGAGAGCCGAAGCAATCGGATTGTAACTATTTTAATCAATCCATTGATGTCTTGTAGTGCTCGATTGCCGGTTTATCTACTTCTTGCAGGGACTTTTTTCCCGCGTCAAGCAGGATTAATGTTGTTTGTGGTTTATGCCACGGGAATAATTTTAGCTGTGCTAATTGCCCTAATTTTCAAACGTTTTATTTTCAAAAAAGAAGAAACTCCGTTTGTAATGGAATTGCCGCCGTATCGTTTTCCTACCGGAAAATCAATTTGGATTCATACTTGGGACAGAGCACATCAATATCTTAAGAAAATGGGAACAATAATTTTATTGGGCTCCATTATCATTTGGTTTTTAGGATATTATCCTCGAGACGGTTACAAATCTGCAGAAATGTTGAGTGCTGAACAAAAAACCGAACAATTGGAAAATTCATATATTGGTCAAGTTGGACATTTTATAGAGCCGGTTATTAAACCGCTCGGTTTTGATTGGAAAATTGGTGTGGCATTGCTTTCCGGTGTGGCTGCAAAAGAGATTGTTGTGAGTTCTTTGGGTGTGATTTATTCTGCCGAAATAGGCGATGGAGATGACACAGCAACACTTTCATCGAAAATGGAATCTTCTGTTTGGGAAGACGGTTCGCCTGTTTTTACAAAACCGGTAGCTTTTGGACTGATGCTTTTTGTCTTGATTTATTTTCCGTGTATTGCTACATTTGTAGCCATTAAAAATGAAACCGGAGAATGGAAATGGGCATTCTTTGCTGTCGGATATTCGCTTGTTTTAGCTTGGGTGATGGCATTTTTAACAACTCTGCTTTGAACAAAATAAACAATCGTTTGTTATATTATCAAATTTACTTATGCAGCAATTCATTGTAATCATAATAGGAATAGCAGTTTTTGGTTTTGCTTTATATAAAACCTACAGAACGCTACAAAACACTACCGACGATTCATCAGGACCGTCATGTGGAGGTTGTAATAGTTGCTCGCCAATGAAGTAAAATTTATTATAGTGTGTGAATTAGAAAACGAGACAATGCGAATTGCCTCGTTTTCGTTTTTTTATTGCATACTGTCAAAAACAATTTGTTGCATTCTTTCGTAATTTTTTTCTTGTTTTTTCAGTAATTCAAATTGTGCCAATGTTCGAATCCAATTATGTTCAGGTGATTTTATCTTATAATACGTGTCGCCATTCAAATAATCGGTAAAAAAACGAACAGTTTGCATATAGCTCAAAAGTTTGGCTCCAAAAGCTAAATTTCCTACTTCGTTGGGAGTTAAAAATGCTTTTGCTTTTTCAAGATAACCTTTTGTGTAAGCTTCAAAAATTTCAAAATTAACATCAATGTTATCTAAATTTTCATCATCTTCCTCGCCCGTGTTGGCTGCAGTTCGCATAAAATCGCCAAAATCAGACAACACAAAACCGGGCATAACCGTATCCAAATCGACAATACAAATTGGTTCGTCATTGTCATCAAAAAGCATATTGTTTACTTTCGTATCGCAATGATTTATCCGTTTTGAAAGTTTTCCTTCGCGGTGCAAACGTTCCGGAGTGCACATTTCATCTGCTCTGCTTTCAAGTTCATCAACCATCCATTTCACGTTTTTCAATCTGTCGGCAGCATTGTTTTTCACAGCTTCTCTAAATTCCTCCAAACGAAACTCCATATTGTGAAAATTTGGAATGGTTTCTATCATATTATCCAATGGAACATCGGACAACATTGTTTGGAAATCGCCAAAAGCCAAGCCGGCTTTATAAGCTAATTCAGGTGTGATGGTGTTGTAGCTTTTTGTATTTTTGATGTGAATATACACTCTCCAATAATTTCCATCATTATCTTTGTGGTAAAGTTTACCGTCTTTTGTGGGAACAAGCTGCAACACTCGTCTTTCGATGCTATCTAAATTGCGTTCTTTCAATTTTTTTCGGAGATGATCGGTTACAATTTCGATGTTTTTTTGCAAACCATCTACATTTTTAAATATAGCATGATTGATTCGTTGTAAAAAATACCACTCGTCATTCTCGTTTTTACTCTCTACAATAAAAGAATCGTTGATAAATCCGATTTTCAAAGGTCTGATTTCTCCGGGTTCCGATTTTAGCTGAAATTGCTCGATTATTTTTTTCATAAATGGATATAAATTTGGAAATTAGATAATTAAAAAATAAAATGTGCGTAAAAGAATTATTTGCTGAAAAATGAATTTAAAAATTGTTGTAAATTCCTCTTTTGCGACTACAAAGTTAGGATTATTTATTAAAGTTGCAAATTGATAAAAACCAAATGGATTTTCTGGTATTTCTTGATTTTGAAAATCACAACAATACTTAATAAATAAAAAAACAACAATCGAAATTACTTTCTACTTTTTATTCGTATGTTTTTTATTTTATTTCATATAAAAAGAGTACCTTTGCAATCGGAAAAATATTTTGTGAAAAGAAATGGATAAGTTACAGTTGGATTTAAATACATTAGATGATAAAACGTTTTTTTTACAAAGTAATTTTAATGGTATGTTTGTAAATAAACTTAAAAATACAAACCTCAAATCGGAAAAATACTGATAATTTTATCAAAGTTTTTCCGATTTTTTTTGTGCGAATAAATATAAGATTAATATTCAGTAAATTATGGATAAATCGATAAAAAAAGTCATTTTATTAGGTTCAGGGGCATTAAAAATTGGACAAGCCGGCGAGTTTGACTATTCCGGCTCGCAAGCGTTGAAAGCTTTACGAGAAGAGGGAATTGAAACAATTTTAATCAATCCGAACATTGCAACCGTTCAAACTTCCGAAGGAATTGCCGATAAAGTCTATTTTTTGCCCGTTACGCCTTACTTTGTAGAAAAAGTAATCCAAAAAGAGAATCCGGACGGTATTCTGTTGGCTTTTGGTGGTCAAACCGCTCTCAATTGCGGAACAGAATTGTATCTCAACGGGACGTTGAAGAAATACAGTGTGAGGGTTTTGGGTACTTCTGTGGAGGCGATAATGGTTACGGAAGACAGAGATTTATTCGTAAAGAAATTGAACGAAATTGACGCAAAAACTCCCACATCACAAGCTGTTGAAAATCTTGAAGATGCACTAAAAGCCGCCAATCAAATTGGATTTCCTGTGATGGTGCGTTCTGCTTACGCTTTGGGCGGATTGGGTTCGGGAATTTGCTCGAACGAACAGGAATTTGTAGAGTTGTGTAAAAGTGCTCTGTCGTTTTCTACACAAATTTTGGTCGAAGAGAGTTTGAAAGGTTGGAAAGAGATTGAATTTGAGGTAATTCGGGACAAAAACGACCACTGCTTTACGGTCGTTCCAATGGAAAATTTCGATCCGCTCGGAATTCATACCGGTGAAAGTATTGTGGTTGCACCGATTATTTCTTTGAATAAAGAACAGATAAATTTATTAGAAGATGTGGCACGAAAAGTGGTGCGTCATCTTGGAATTGTGGGTGAATGCAACATTCAATACGGATTTAATGCGGAAACAAATGATTATCGGATTATTGAAATCAATGCACGTTTAAGCCGTTCGTCTGCATTGGCTTCCAAAGCTTCCGGTTATCCTTTGGCATTTGTAGCCACAAAGTTGGCTCTTGGTTACACATTGGATCAAATTGGTGAAATGGGCACGCCAAATTCTGCTTATCTTGCACCTTCGGTCGATTATCTTATTGTGAAAATTCCCCGTTGGGATTTAACGAAATTTGCAGGCGTGAGTAGAAATATCGGCTCTTCGATGAAATCTGTTGGAGAAATTATGTCTATAGGTCATTCTTTTGAAGAAATTATCCAAAAAGGACTTCGAATGATTGGACAAGGGATGCACGGTTT
Source organism: Paludibacteraceae bacterium (assembly GCA_039811505.1). Lineage (GTDB taxonomy): Bacteria > Bacteroidota > Bacteroidia > Bacteroidales > Paludibacteraceae > UPXZ01. The sequence goes on from JBDHYS010000098.1 coordinate 4,349, forward strand.
TGTTGGCAACAGAGATATGACGTTTGAAGATGTGGAAAATGCTTTGACGCATCCAACTGATTTACGTATTTTTGCCATTGCCGATGCTTTTACTAAAGGTTATAGCGTAGAAAAAATTGAAGAATTAACAAAAATAGACAGATGGTTTCTTGAAAAATTAGAGAATATTTATCGTTATAGTTTGGTTCTTTCAAAATACGATGAAATCGAAAAACTTCCGAATGAAGTGCTTACAAAAGCAAAAGAAATGGGATTTTCCGACTTCCAAATAGCACGTTTTATTGAAAAAACAGATGGAAATATGGAAGAAGGTTTGCTTCGAGTTCGCGATTATCGAAATAAACTTGAAATTCTCCCTTCTGTGCAAAGAATTAATACAATTGCTTCTGAAAATCCTGAAAAAACGAATTATCTCTATTTTACGTATGGAAGAAATGCAAAAAATATTTCTCAAAAGCGGGAAGAAAACAGCGTTATCGTTTTAGGTTCAGGAGCTTATAGAATCGGTTCTTCCGTAGAATTTGATTGGTGTTCGGTCAATGCGGTTCAAACGGCAAGAGATTTGGGCTATAAATCAGTAATGATTAATTATAATCCTGAAACGGTTTCCACCGATTATGATATGTGCGATAAACTCTATTTTGATGAATTGACGTTGGAACGGGTGTTGGATGTGGTGGATAATGAACAGCCTAAAGGTGTAATTGTGTCTGTTGGAGGTCAAATTCCAAATAATTTGGCAATAAAATTGCATCGTCAAAATGTTCCAATTCTTGGAACTTCGGCATTGTCAATTGATAGAGCCGAAAATCGTCATAAATTCTCCGAAATGCTTGATCAATTAGGAATTGACCAACCACGATGGAAAGAATTGACAAGTTTTGATGAGATTGATTCTTTTGTAGATGAAGTTGGTTTTCCTATTTTAATTCGCCCTTCTTATGTGCTTTCCGGTGCTGCAATGAATGTTTGTTACAACAAAGAACAAATGCACACTTTCCTTAAAATGGCTTCAATGGTTTCAAAAGAGTTTCCTGTGGTGGTTTCTGCTTTTTTACAAAATGCAAAAGAGATAGAATTTGATGCTGTAGCTAAAAACGGCGAAATTGTAGAATACGCCATTTCCGAACACGTTGAGTTTGCAGGAGTTCACTCTGGCGATGCAACATTGGTTTTTCCGGCTCAGAAAATCTACTTTGAAACAATGAGAAGGATAAAAAAAATAGGTCGAAAAATAGCAAAAGAATTGAACATTAGCGGTTCTTTTAACATTCAATATTTGGCAAAAAACAATGAAATAAAAGTAATTGAGTGTAATTTGCGAGCTTCGCGTTCTGTTCCATTTGTTTCAAAAGTTCTGAAACGAAACTTTATTGAAACTGCTACTAAAATTATGTTAGACGCACCCTATACAATGCCCGATAGTTCTGTTTTTGATTTGGAACACATCGGAGTAAAAGCTTCACAATTTTCATTTTCCCGACTGCATAATTTCGATCCGATTTTAGGTGTGGATATGTCTTCAACGGGTGAAGTTGGCTGTTTGGGCGATGATGTGGAAGATGCAATGTTGAAATCGATGATTGCAGTTGGTTATACCATTCCGAAAAAAGGGATTTTAATTTCTTCGGGTGAAGCAAAATCAAAAGTAGATCTTTTAGATGCTTGTAAACTGCTTCATCAAAAAGGATACAAACTGTATGCAAGTCACGGAACACAGAAATTTTTAGAAGAAAACGGAATAGATGCCATTGATGTGAATTGGCCTGATGAGGATGGAGATAACAACATTTTGCAAATGATTGCCAACAAAGGATTTGATTTAATTATCAACATTCCAAAAAATGTTAC
>JBDHYS010000099.1:0-6128 GCA_039811505.1 Paludibacteraceae bacterium
TAAGTATGGTTAATATTCAACAAAATAAAATTATTAAAATATTCACCGTTGTTTCCGTTATTTTCTTACCGCCAACTTTGATTGCAAGTATTTATGGTATGAATTTCGATTTTATGCCTGAATTTCAATGGAAATATGGTTATCCGTTTTCAATAATACTTATGGTCGCCTTTTCTGGTGCAGTACTCTATTATTTTAAGAAGAATAAATGGCTTTAAGTGGTTGATTGTTATTGGTATATGTGTTAAAATGCAAAACATTCAAAAAGAATCGTTTTTCTAAATGCAAACAAAAATAGAATATATTTGACTTATTGCTCAATTTTTAGTTAATATTTTTTCATTTTGTAAAATGTGCAAAATCTAAAACTAATTATCATTAATTAATTGTAATAAAATGTTGTAATTTCACCGTTTTGTAGTATCTTCGGCTTGAAATTAATGAAAATACATTTATTCATTTTTTAATACTAAAAACACGACCATGAAGAAATTGTTTCTCTTGTTTCTGACTTTGTCTTTATCCTTTACTACTTTCGGTCAACAGGTAGTTTCAGGTGTAGTTACATCATCAGAAGATCAACAACCAGTGATTGGAGCTTCCGTAGTTATAAAAGGTACTTCACACGGAACTTTAACAAATTTAGATGGAAAATATTCATTGCCGGCACAGAAAGGACAAAGACTTGTCTTTACGTATGTAGGTATGAAACCACAAGAAAAACTTGTTGGTGAATCAAGCGTTATTAACGTAGTGCTTGATCCTTCGGCTGAACAATTGGAAGAAATTGTTGTAACCGCAATGGGTATTAAACAGGAAAAGAAACGTATGAACTTTGCTGTACAAAGTATCGGTTCCGAATCATTGACCGATGGAAAATCTGCCAACTTTGTAAATGCTTTGCAAGGAAAAGTGGCAGGATTGAGTGTAACGAACTCAAGTGGATCGCCAAACTCAGGTTCTCAAATTATTATTCGTGGTATTTCTTCCATTAATCCGGCACAAAATAACGAACCTCTTTTTGTTTTGGACGGAATGCCCATTTCGGGAGGTGGAAGTGCTGCTGCTGACATTAATCCGAACGACATTGAAAATATAACAGTGCTTAAAGGTGCTGCCGCTTCTGCATTGTACGGTCAAGAAGCTGCTAACGGTGTTATAATGATTACCACAAAGCAAGGACAAGCCGGAAAAATTAATGTAACTGCCAATGTAAGTCTTCAAATGGACAAACCAACACGTTTGGAAAAACTTCAAACAAGTTATGGACCCGGTTCGGAAGGATTTTATAAAGATAAAGCAATGGGCGGTTGGGGACCTTTATTGAAAGAAGGGCAACAAATTTATGATAATGTGCGTGGATTTTTACAAGACGGATTTTATCAGAAATACGATATGAGTATGACTGGTGGTAGTGAAAAATTTCAAGCATACGCATCGGCTAATTATTCAAGCAATGAAGGAATTGTTCCAAACGATTATTTGAATAGAACGGGTGTGCTTATTAAAGCTACTTATCAACCTATCAAATCACTGAGTTTTACTGCTTCGGCTAATATAATGAATACCCGTTCACGCGGATTTGGCTCTACCGGAATGAGTTCTGTGTATAATTGGCCCATTACGGACGATATAACAAACTACCAATTGGTTAATGGATATCCAAGATTCCTATATTATAGTGATGTAAATAAATACAATTCACCTATAAGTCCACTTTATTCTCGTTATAACGATCAGGGATTAAATACAAAAACTAGAAATATCCTAAACGGTTCTATAGTTTGGACTCCGGTCAAAAACTTATCAATAACAGGGCGTGTGAATTATGAAACAAGCAACTCTTCGTATGATGGTTACACTGTTCCTCGCTGGGACGATGCTGTAAAATATGATTTGACACCACCTGAAGAATTACCAGAAGATGCAACTGCTGCACAAAAAGATCTGTATGCAAAAAAATTAGAGGCTTATAATAATCTTTTAGAGAAATATGCCACAACTCCTTATTTATCTCTACGCGATATAGAAGATATGGATAAAGATTTGCTTGGAGCATATTCTACTTCTATGGGAAGAAGTCAATTGATTACAGCTGGTGCATTGGCAACTTATAAGGTTGAACTTCCTCTTGATTTCAGTCTTGATTTTTTAGCCGGAACAGAGGTGAAAATGTCCGAAAGTTTTTCTACTTCGAATGCAGGACGAGATTTTATTATTCCCGGAACCTACAGTTTACAAAATACTAATTCTCAATACGTATTTTTGTCGGACAGAACAGCTTCTCATGGACGATATAGAACGTTTGGTTATTTTGGAGAAATAAGAGCCGATTACAAAGGAATAGCATCATTAAGTACAACGGGAAGATGGGATTGGTCGTCAAGACTTCAATACTTTAACAATCCTTATTTTTACCCATCTATTACAGCCGGTTTGTTGTTTTCGGAATTGTTTAATATTAAAAATGATATTTTCAATTATGGAAAACTTCGCGGAAACTACGCTTTTGTAGGAAAAGACCCTTCTTCGCCTTCATTATTTGACAGAAGATTTAAACAATTTGCAACCTATCCTGATAATGGATACGGATTAGATCCAACGCTTTCAACTGCTGATGATAACTTAACACCGGAAATGTCATTCTCTTGGGAAATTGGTGCTGATTTCAGATTATTTAATAATAAAACACGTATTGATATGGCTTATTATTCAGTAGGTGTGGATAATCAAATCGTAACAGTTCGGGTTTCACCTACTTCCGGTCATATATTGCAAACAAGAAATGAGGGTTCTATTAGAAACAACGGTTTTGAGTTCTCGTTAGACCAAGATTTAATTAAAAATCGCAATTTCTCTTGGACGGCATTATTGAACTTTGGGTTGAACAGAGGAAAAGTTATCAGTTTACCTGAAAATGTTGCAGAAATTACAGGACCTCAATACGGAGATATTTTTACATCGGCTTATTTGGGCGGTTCAACAACCTCATTAACGGGTAAAGATTATTTGCGTACAGAAGACGGAAAAATCATTGTTGGAGAAAATGGTTTTCCACAAATTGGACCTGACAAAAATAAATTGATTGGTAACAGAGAACCGTTGTTCTCAGCCGGTTTAACCAATTCATTGCAATACAAAAATCTATCAATGTCTTTCTTATTTGATGGAAGATTGGGTGGTGATGTAGCAAATATTACCTCAAGAGGATTAATTTCCAATGGACAAAGTAGGATGTTGGAAGTTTATCGCGGTCGCCAAATTGTGGTTGATGGTGTTGTGCTTCAACCCGATGGAACTTATGAGCCAAACACTACTCCTATAACATTAGATCACAGTACTTTAAATAACTATTTTTATGCGGTAAGTTCTAATTTTATTGAAGATGGTTCATTTATCAGACTAAGTTATGTAACATTAGGATATGATTTATCTAAATACGTAAAAAGAACTCCATTAACTGGCTTACGTTGCTCATTGACAGGAACAAATCTATTTTTATTGACAAAATATACCGGTTCCGATCCAACCCGAAATGCTGATACAAGCGGAAGAGGAACAGGTTCTGCAGGTGTAGATAATTATGGTGTTCCCGGTACAAGAGGATTTAATTTTAGTTTATCTGCAACTTTCTAAAATGTACATCTAAATGAAAAACTTATTTATTAATACTATCATAAATATGAAAAATATAAAATATATATCGTTTGTGCTCCTTTTATCGCTATTCTTTGTTGGTTGCGAGGAGTTTTTGGATGTCAATAAAAGTGTGGACAGTCCCACAACGATTACGGTAGATCAAGCATTGCCAACAGCTGTTTTTTATGCTGCACAGCAAGTTTATGATCATGCAGAATATGGTGTCTATCTATCGCAAGCACTTACAACCGGTTCAAAAAGCCAAACAGGTTCGTACGCTTACAGTCAAGGATGGGAATTTTTGTCAATGAACCGCCATCCACAATGGAGAAGACATTATTATGATTTAGGTGCAAATATTCTTCAGATGAATAAAGCGGCTGAAAAAATTAATTCTAAGAACTTTATTTTGATTGGAAGAACCATTATGTTGCAATCTACGATGTTCACAACCGATGTGTTTGGAGATATGCCACGTTCAAATGCTTATACAAGCACCTCACCAACGTATGACACACAAGAAGAGGTTTACGATTGGATGTTCCAGGAAGCGGAAGACTTGCTTGAATTGTATAAAGATGAAGAATGGGTAAACGGTAAAGACAATATTTCAATCTCTGAAAAAATGGATCGTATCTACAAAGGAGATATGAAAAAATGGGAACTTTATACAAAAGCATTGCGTGCACGCTTGTGGTTAAGAAAATTACCCAATTGGGAGAATAACCCTACTGTTTGTAATAAAATCATTGCAATGGTAGATGAAGTTTTGAACGACCCAAATTGGGAAGAACCTCGTTATAATTATCAAGGCGGCACAAACGAACAAAATTGTCCTTGGGGACCTTCTGCACCTATTATTAATGCGTGGGAAAGTCGTGGAAACAGATTGTCCACTTCTATGCCCTCAAAATTCTTTGGTTACGCAATATTAGGAGCTTATGATAGTAAAAATACCAATCGAAGATATGCACTTGATCCTCGTGCGGAGGCAATTATGACACCTCGACTTGGAGCTGCAAGTGGTAGTGATCTGGTTCGTTGGTTGGATGCCAACATCGGAATGGAAACATCAATGAAAGTTACCTATTACCCGGATTTATTTGCGACAGGAGCAAATAATCCATTTACTAAAAACAACGGATATGTTTCACTAATGTTGCAAGAAGAATTAATGTTTATCAAAGCAGAAGCACAATATTGGGCTGGTGATAAAGTAGGAGCTTTTAACACAACGTATGCAGCGGTTATCCATAATTTCGAGCGATATGGAGTGAAAAAACCCGTTGCTTCTGTTGATGGAAACAATGCAGTTAAACGTTATGAAGCTTACTTCGATATAAGATTACCCGGCGAATCGGAATTTTCCATTGCTGAGTTGATGCAACAAAAATATGTAGCAATGTATCTACAACCCGAACAGTGGAACGATATGCGCCGTTACAATTACAGCAGTAAATCCAATGGAATTTTGTATGACAATGTACCTGTTTATACTGTAAAAGGAATCTTTAATGTATCCGGAACTGCTATGCCAACTGTTCAAAATTGTACTGGAGAGTATTCACTTCGGCGTCCATACAATTTATACACGCCATATTGGGATCAATCTGATTCTTACGGAGTAGAATCGGAACTTTCGCCCAATGCGTGGATTATGCGACTAAATTACGACCCTGAAACCGAAGATAAATACAATAAAGCCGAATTAGAGCGACTTGGTGCGTATAAAAAACCTGAGTGGTTGAAAAAACGTATGGTTTGGTCATATAATAAAAGTGGCAAAGCAACAGGTGGTGATAATGTCGAATGGAAATAAGTAGATAGTTATAATTTTTAGAAAACATAACACACCTTTTTAAACGAATCTATTTTATAAAAAATAAGAACAATGAAAAGTGCCTTGAAAATAATAAAATTAGTAGTAGTAACATTTTTTTTACTATCTACAATCACTTCGTGTGAAAAACATGACTTTATTGATGAAATGTCTATAACCGGAGAAGTGGGACCACAAGCCATTTGGGAATTGGGAAGTAGTTCTGTGGCTGCCGGAAACAGTGTTGATTTTACGTTGCAATATTATTCTACGGTGTCTGAAATATCACACTCAGAAGTTTGGTATAGTGTAACAGAAGAAATATCCAAAAAAGTAACTTGTCCTTGGGTTTCCACATTTACTTATTCAATAGTTTCCAACACATCACAATTAAAAAGAATCTCTGAAAAAGTAGTTACATTTCCAAATACGATGGCTGTTTGGTCTGACTCTCTTAGTGCGAATGTATTAAAAAAATCGTTTCCTGTTACCGGAACATTATCCAGTTTCTCTTGGAAGCAACCTGAGCAGTTCAATATGAAAGATTCTTTAAGTGTAAATAATTACTTCGGGAATAATTTTATGCAACACTTCAAAGATAGCCTATATGACAAAATGAAATATGCCAATTTCAAAAAGATGATTTTAGGACTTGCTTTAGACGAAAAAT
>JBDHYS010000100.1:0-6112 GCA_039811505.1 Paludibacteraceae bacterium
GGTTATATCACCGCAGTTATTCCTTATTATGGTTTTGCTCGTCAAGATAGAAAAGATAAACCTCGTGTTTCTATTGGTGCAAAATTGGTGGCAGATATGCTTACAGTTGCCGGAGTTGACAGAGTAATTACGATGGATTTGCATGCCGATCAAATTCAGGGATTTTTTGATATTCCACTTGATCATCTTTACGCTTCCACTATTTTTAGTCCACATATCAAATCGTTAGGATTAAATGATTTAGTTGTAGCTTCGCCCGATGTAGGCGGTTCAAAACGAGCCGGTTCTTATTCCAAACATTTGGAAGTTCCGATGGTTCTTTGCCATAAAACGCGTGAAAAAGCCAACGTAGTAGGTGAAATGCAAATTATTGGAGATGTGAAAGGAAAGAATGTGATTATCCTTGACGATATGGTTGATACGGCTGGAACGCTTTGTAAAGCTGCAAATTTAATGATGGAAAAAGGAGCTGTAAGTGTTCGTGCGATGGTTTCACACGGTTTGATGTCAGAAGGAGCTGCTGAAAGGGTTATGAATTCGGCTCTTGAAGAAATCGTTTTTACCGATTCCATCCCTTACGACACATCAAAATGTTCTAAAGTGACAGTGTTGAGCATTGCTGATATGTTTGCAGATACGATTAAAAGAGTTCAAAATCATCGTTCGATTAGTGAACAATATTTGCTGTGATTATTTAGCAAATATTCGAACCAACACCATTCTTCTGCGGTTTAGCTCGATAGAGGCAAATATTTATAAGGTCGTAATCTTAATTATTTTCCTCTATTTTATTTGATGTTAGCTTCTGTTTTGGTCGTAATCTGCTTCTGAAAATTTGTGTTTGTGCATATTTCTCGTGCAGTTTTTGCCGAATCTTTATTTGTTTTTCTTTTGGCAACTGAAAAACATGAGAACATTCGTCAGAGCAACATCCATTGTATTTTTCTTTGCAAGATTCACATTGAATAAATAAAAGGTGGCAATCGTTGTTGGCACAATTTGTATGTGTATCACATAGAGCTCCGCATTGATGGCATTTTGAGATGATTTCATCAGTAATTCGCTCTCCAAGCCGCTCATCGAAAACAAAGTTTTTTCCTCTGAATTTTGAGTCGAGATTGAGTTCTTTTATTTCTCTTGCATATTCAATTACGCCACCATAAAGCTGATTAACGTTTGTAAATCCTTTGTGTTTCAAGTAGGCACTTGCTTTTTCGCAACGAACTCCGCCGGTGCAATACAGTAAAATTTGTGCATCTTTTTTATTAGCCAATTCTTTTGTAACAAATTCGATTTCTTCTCTAAAAGTATCTACATCGGGACAAATAGCATTTTCAAAACGTCCAATTTCACTCTCGTAATGGTTTCTCATATCCACTACAATTGTGTTTTCATCTTGCATCGCCTCGTTAAATTCAGTAGCTGAAAGATGTTTTCCCACATTCGTAACGTCAAAACTTCCATCTTCCAATCCATCGGCAACAATTTTTGCCCTAACTTTTATTTTTAACTTCAAAAAAGATAAATCACTCTCTTCAACTGCCCATTTCATCGGCATATCTTTAAAATAAACAGATTTGTTCAGATAATTTATAAAATTTTCAACTTCGTGTTCGGGAATTGATATTTGAGCATTGATTCCCTCTTTTGCCAAATAAATTCTTCCTAAAATGCCCATCGAAAACCAATCAAAATAGAGTTTATCACGCAATTCTTGTGGGTTTTCAATAATGACATAACGATAAAATGAGACTGTTTTTCTGGAAAAATTTTCAGCTTTTCGTAGCTTTAATAAATCCTCCTTACTGTATATATTGTGCAAATGTTTCATGTTTCAACTAACAATCGTTGAAAAGAAAATGTTTACTGTAAAATGGATTTTGTTTTTTTTTATATGCATAAAAAAACCGACAGAAGAATAAAATCTTACTGTCGGTTTTTGTTTTTGTGTGCTGTAAGTTTTTTAACCTACGATTTGCCCCGTCATAATAGTTTTTGAAGCCAAATTATCTGCGATTGGACATCTTGATTCAATTTCGTGCAGGTAAGCAATTTTCTCCTCTTCACTCATGTCGGCATCAATTCGCACATTGAAACGAATTTCTGTAAATCCGGCTCTTCCTTCGGCTGTGATACCCATAAGAAAATCTTTATCAATATCGCCTTCTGCATCAACTTCCATTCCGCGAAGTCTAATTCGCTTTTGTTTTGCAATTATTCTTCCAATTGCACAAATGCAAGCAGGAAGTGAAGAAAGAAATACTTCTAAAGGATTTGGTCCTTCGTTTTTACCGCCCATTGCTTCTGGTTGGTCAATTATAAATGGGTTTGAGCAGATTACTTCTGTCTTAAATGTTTTTCCCATTTTTGCAGCTACTTTTACTGTTGATATTGCCATAATAATTAGTGTGTGAAAGGTTAATATAAATGAAAAAACTATTGCGTTACGCTTTCTAAAATTTCTTGTAATTCTTCGGGCATTTCACCGGAATCTGCAGGTTTCACTTCCCTTGTCGCTCCTTGGGCTTTTTCAGCACGATTTTGACAAGTTTTGCAAATTTCATTGTTATCAATTTTTCTTGCTTCCCAAGCTTCTTTTACCGTGCCACTGCTCACTTTGCTGTTTGTAATGTGATGACAATCTTCGTAAACGTGAAGTTTGTTTCCTGCTGGTGTCCAATATACCAAATCAACGCCGTTGGTTAAATTTTTAATTACATCTGTTTGTTGATTGATTTGCTCTGTGTATTTTTCAATTGAAGGCGGATTGAAATCGACTCCCGTAATTCCGGCAGCAAGTAGTGCTACAATTCCAATTGCTCCGGCAATTCCTTTTGATTTTCCACTAAGATTTTTATCTGTAAAAATAAAAATTACCAACGGTAAAAAAGCAATCACAGCAATAATTGCTCCTAATTGGGTTTGAATGAAAAATTTCACTTTATCTTTTTCAGAAGCCGGGTCCATTCTGTTGGCTTTTTTCCACAATAAAGAACCTGTGATAGCCAGTGCCAAAATCACTACTATAGCTATAATTAGCCACACCATCGTTTCATTACTTATTAGTCTTAAAATGGTGAAAACTTCACCTGCAATAGCAATAACCCAAGCTAAAATCGCAAAAAGTCTTAATTGTTTTGCTTTCCCTTTTGCTTCTTCTGTTGCTACAAATTGTTTTTGTTCTGCCATAATCTATTAATTAAATGGTTGTAAGATAAAATTTAATAAAAATAGTTTCTTTTTTATAATATTTATTGCAAATGTATCAATTTTTTCAAGATTTTTATTCAATTATTCAAAAATGTTGAACAAGTTTTAATTTTTATCATAATAAAAGAAATTTTTTATTCCTATTTTTGTAAATAATTGATAATGATAGAAAAAATGAATGCAATGATTTTTGCTGCCGGATTAGGCACACGTTTACAACCTATTACAAACTCCATTCCAAAAGCGATGGTGCCTATTGATGGAAAACCACTTTTGGAGCACACAATTCTTAGTCTGAAGAATGCCGGATTTCATTCAATTATTGTTAATGTGCATCATTATCCCGATCAAATAATTGATTTTTTGAAAGATAACGATAATTTTGGTGTTTCAATTTTTATTTCCGATGAACGAAATCAACTGTTGGATACCGGAGGAGCTATAAAAAAAGTTTCATCAATTTTTCAAAAAAACGAACCGCTGCTTATTCACAATGTAGATATTTTTTCTTCTGTCGATTTAAATAAATTATATCAAGAACACAAAGAAAATCAAAATCGGTTGGCAACGTTGGTTGTAAGTTCGCGAAAAACGGCTCGTTATTTGCTTTTTGATGATAATAACAGATTAAAAGGGTGGATAAACAAACAAACAAAAGAAACAAAACCAATAGAAAATTTGGATATTTCTCAATTTAAAGAATTGGCGTTTGCAGGAATACAAGTTGTTTCGTCTTCTGTTTTTGAATTGATGAAAGGTGAATCGGATAAATTTTCAATTATTGATTTTTATTTGAAACATTGTGTAGACCAAGAAATTATTGGCTACGTCCCTGATAATTTTCAATTTTTAGATGTAGGAAAATTAGATGCAATAAAGCAGGCAGAAAAATTTTTACAAAAAAACAGATAAATTGACCGTTTCTAATCTATATTTTTAACAAAACTCATTTTTGGAAAAATTAAATTATCTTTGCAAAACAGTAAATCGGTTTGTCGCTTGTTGCCGAAATGCAATGAGAGGAAAGTCCGGGCAACGCAGAGCACCATATTTCCTAACAGGAAGCTGCTTGTGAAAGTAGAGTAGCGTAACAGAAAATAACCGTCCCGTTTCGTTTGGGATAAGGGTGAAAAGGTGGAGTAAGAGCCCACCGGTTTTTGCAGCGATGCAAAAAGCCGTACGCCTTATGGGTTGCAAGATCATGTATATCGACTTAGTAGAATTGCTCGTTCGATGTCGAGGGGTAGATTGCTTGAGATGTGTGGCAACACACATTCCAGATAAATGACAAACTTCCTGAATTTTTTTGGGAAACAGAACCCGGCTTATAGATTTACTGTTTTTTTATTGGAAAATGTATTTTTAAAATAATTATTGTTACAAATCAGTTTTTTTAATGCGGTTTGTAAGTTTTGTGTAAATAAAGATTTTTAGATGAAGAAAATCATTGAAAGGATTAAATTTTTTGTTCATTTTCTCCGTTATGACATTTGGCGAGTAACCACAAGCGAGCTTTCAAAAAGCAAAACGTTGCTCTATTATGTGCTCAAAACGATTTATTTGTCCATCAGAGGATTTTCAAAAGAAAAACTAAACATTCGTGCAGCTGCACTTACTTATTCGATAATGTTTGCAATTGTGCCGCTGATTGCACTTATTTCTGCGGTGGCTCACGGATTCAGAATCGAAAGTACCATTGAAAATATGCTGAATGATACGTTTGTGGGACAAGCAAATTTGATGCCTCTTATTATGGATTTTGTCCGTAAGTACTTGGATACAATGAGCGGAGGAATTTTTCTTGGAATTGGTTTGGCTATTCTTGTTTTCTCCGTTTTCAATCTTTTTTCGCACATTGAGTTGGCACTGAATAATATTTGGCAGGTGGAAAAATCGCGTTCGTTTGTCAAGCAATTTACGTTGTATTTTTCCGGTGTGTTAATTTTTCCTCTGTTGATTGCGGTTTCTTCAGGTTTGTCTATTTATATTAATAATATCTTAAAAGGAACTTTTATTTTTCAGGTTTTTACGCCTTTTGTTCAGTTTTCAATTTCAATTGTACCCTATTTGGTCTCGGCACTAATTTTTACGCTGATGTATTTAATCGTTCCCAATACCAAAGTGCGATTTATGAATGCTTTGTTAGCGGGAATTATTGCGGGTTTTGTGTTTCAAGCTTTTCAAAGTGTTTATGTGAGCGGACAGATAAATTTGACCCGCTACAATGCCATTTATGGAGGATTTGCAGCAATTCCACTTCTTTTATTGTGGATAAATATTTCAAGCCTGATTTTTTTAGTAGGTGCTGAAATTTCTTATACCTCCCAAAACCTTCGAAATTTTGATTATCTCGAAGATTCTGAAAATATAAGTGATCGATATAAGAAGAATTTAACCTACTTTGTAGCATTCGTAATTGTGAAACGATTTGAGCAAAATGCTCCACCGCTTACAATCGAAGAGATTGTATCTGAATATAAAATGCCCATACGAATTGTGAATCAAATTGTTGGGGTTTTGAAACAGGCTGAAATTATTTCTGAAATTAACCTTGATAATGGAGTTTCAGTTGCATATCAACCGGCTGTTGATATCAATCAGTTGACGTTAAATTTGCTGCAATCAAAAGTAGAAACAAAAGGTTCAGAATTATTTTTAGAATCGAAAAGTGAAGAAATGGATCATTTTTGGCAACAAATGATTGCTCTACAAGAGAAACGTGATAAAATCTTCAATGAAATTCTTGTAAAAGATATTTTAAATTAGATTTTTCACATAAACAATTTTTATCGTTGTGTGAGTTTATATATAAAAACGATTTAAATTACTAAATTTATTTAAATTATAGCAATATTGCACATTTTACAATAAATTGTGCCGAAATTTGCAACCATTATGAACT
>JBDHYS010000101.1:0-6105 GCA_039811505.1 Paludibacteraceae bacterium
ACTTGTCTGTAAAGGCATAGCGAGCTCCTGCATGTCCGCCCCAAGCAAGTCCTCCTACTGAAGATTGAGTCCATCCAACAGGGGCACCAGTAACTTTTGAAGAAGCAATATTATAACCTAATAAAGCACCCACGTAAGGGTCTAATTTGTCAATACCTAAATTAGTGAAATGATAAGAACCTCTTGCTCCAACAATAATATAAGTGAGAGAAGATTTTATTCCAAAACCATAATCTTGTGAACTACTTGCATAACCAGCGTATCCACCAACACTAATATTGTCAGTAATTCCTTTTTCATAACTAACACCGATTGGAAGTCCTAAGCCTCCACCAAGACCAACACCCACATTCAAATAGCTACCTCCATTTTCATACTGTGCATTGGCTGCAAAAATAGTTGCTACTAAAAATAGTGCTAAAACTGAAATTGTTTTGATTGTTTTTTTCATACTGATTTTTTTAAATTAAATAATAATTAAATTAAGAAAAAATTGAATTGCAAATTTATAAAATATTCCTAATACTCTTTTTATTTTGTTAAATTATTTTTCTTATTCTATCGTAACGCCCGTAATGGTATAAGATGATTGATTAATAAAATAGACTTTTTTTCCTCCGATTGTTTCGTCTTTGATGGTGTAAGCATTCGCTTGAACCATTCCGTTACTACCTTTTTTCAACACTGAAAGTTCTGCTTTTGTAAATGTACAACTGCGGCTGTTTCCATCAACTTCTTTCATCACATATTTTCCGTCCTCGGAATAGATAGCATACAATACTTTTTGTGCAGAAGAGATGCTATTATTTGTAACGGTGAAATCTTCATTTTTAGCGACTGTTTTTCCACTTGTAATTTTTGGCATGGACGGGAAACCTGAAATGTTCTTTGTAATATTTGGATTGGAAATTTTCCAATTTACCCCGGAGTCAAATTGAATTCCAGTAACAGATTCAGGATCTGTAATGTTGGTGAAATTTGGAGTCCATGTATAAACTCCATTTGTATAAGTCAATTCAGTATCGTTCAATACTACTTTGTCCGCTTTTCCTTTGTCTTTGAAAACCGCAACCCCCATTCCTATTTCCAAGAAAACATCATCCATAGGAAATCCAGGAATAGAAGGCATAGTAATTGGCGAAGCGGCAGAAGTTTTCACAGCAACCAACAACACATCGGCATCAGAAGGCGTTGTGTAGGAAGGTGCTGGGTAAGCAGAATTTAAATTGGGTCCGTCTGTTTTCTCACACGAAGAGAGCAACAACACAAAAGCGAGAGGTACGATTGCAATTAAAAAGGTGGAAAAATTAATAATCTTTTTCATAATTTTAAGTAAATAAAGTTTGAGTATGTTTTTAGTTCTTAAATTTTAGCTGTTTGACTATCAAACAAACCAAGATGTTTTTTTGTTCACAAGAAAAATCATTTCAATAAAAAAAAGTATCATTTTGTTCCAATTTCATTCTAAAATGTTATTATAATCTATTTATTTGTAGTGTTTTGATTGATGTCATTTAAACTCTAAAAAGATAAATCAATCTGAAAAATTGAAAATATTGCGTATTTTAATTAACTTTGCTTCGTCTTTTGTAAGAAAATTTTTTTTTTGCAACAAGCTAAAAGCACAAACACATTGAAAAAAAAATCTCTTAAAAAATTTGCTTATTACTCCATTGCAGTTGCCATTTCGACTATCGGATTGAAAACTTCTGCTTATTTATTGACCGGTTCAATGGGGCTTTTGTCTGATGCGTTGGAATCTGTAGTTAATCTTTTGGCGGCAGTTGTAGCACTTTTGATGATTCACATTGCCGAAAAACCGGCTGATAAAGGACACGATTTCGGACATTCAAAAGCTGAGTATTTTTCAAGTGCCATCGAAGGTTTTCTTATCATTTTTGCAGCATTGGGCATAATGTGGACTTCCATTCCGCGTCTTATTCATCCTGTTGCCATTGAGAATTTAGATGTTGGAATTTATATTTCGCTCGTTGCCTCATTGCTGAACTTTGTAATGGCACAGATTTTAATGTTCAATGGGAAAAAATACAAATCCATTCTTCTTGAAGCCGATGGAAAACATTTAATGACAGATGTTTGGACATCAATTGGAGTAATTTTAGGAATTATTTTAGTGGGTATTACCAATTTTTTAATTATCGATCCAATTATTGCAATTCTTGTGGCAATAAATATAATTTGGATTGGCTATAAATTGATAGTGAAATCTGCAAACGGACTTATGGACGGTGCAATTACTTCTGATGAATTAGAAAAAATCTGTAATTATTTAGACAATTTAAAAACACAACAAATTGATTATCATTCTTTAATGACACGCCAAGCCGGAAGACGTAAATTTATCTCATTTCATATTTTGGTGCCGGGCAATTGGAGTATAAAAGAGGGACACGATTTGGCTGATAAGATTGAAAAAGAGATTGAAGATTTGTTTTTTGAACCCGTTCATGTTACGACTCACATTGAACCAATTGAAGATCCAATTTCGATGTTGGATATTGGAATAGAACGCAAACCGGATACTACTCAAACCGAAATAGATTTTTAATTTCGAATAAATTTATTGACATAACTTTTGAAAATCAACACTTCAAACGCAGCACATAAAATTGAACTGTAAGCAACTCCCAAAATGCCCCAAAAGTACAAGCTAACCAAAATAATTACAACATTGATTAAGAGAGAAAAGAATTGACTGTAAGCAATTTTAGAAATCGCACCGGCTCCAAAAAGTGCTGCTGCTTGAATCTGATTGTACTGACGAATCGACCAACCAACTGCAAGAGGATAAAAATAGATCATCGAATAATCGTATTTTCCTTTGAAAAGCAAATGAATAACAGGCGAAGTTACAACAAGAATTAAGAAAAGCGTACCTAAAACAATTAAAATCAACAATTTACTGTAACGTTTAAAAACTTCTACAAACCGTATTTTGTCATTTGAAAACGAAGAAAAATAAGGAATCGTAATCTGTTGAACAGTGGCTGGAAGCACTCTAACAGCCACTGTCAGCGTCAATGCAAAGCTGTAAAAACCAATATTTTTAATATCTGAAACCATTAAATAATTGATAATAAGAATATCGGCGTAAGCAGTTAAATCTGCCAACAAAACAGCTAAAAATGATGGTCGAGCATAATTCCAATGGAGATGAAAAAGCGGTTTTAACGAAAAACTGTGCTGTTTGTTGAATAAATTATCTCTTTTAGCAATAAAAAACACAACTGTTATCAGTAGAATTGTAGCTAAATTCAATCCAATATAATAACCTTTTATTCCCATCAAGAAAGTGAACCCAACAATTAACAAAACAGCAAGTATTTTATTGAAAGATGTGATATTGGAAATCAATTTTATTTCACGTTTGGCTTGATAATAACTTACAAATATATTTAATAAGGCATTACTAATCAGAGGAAAAAGAGCTAACGGAACAATAGATTTTATAACATTATCTTGACTAATAAATCCCAAAAAATTGAGCAAAACCACAAAAACATACGCACTCACAGTACTAAGAAGAGTGAAAATAATTCCTGCTTTGAACACAGAATTTGTCTCCTTTTCACTCCGATTTTCAGAACACAATTTGAGTGTTGAGCTGGCAAAACCCATACTTCCAATAATAGAAAAAATGCTTAGCCAAGTTTGCAGAATTTTAATTCTCCCCACATCTTCAGGACTCAAAATACCGGCTACAAATAATTGTGATGCAAACGATACAATCTGAATCAAAATATTGGCAGAAAGCAAATTGAAAAAACCTTTTTTTTCTATATTTTTTAGAAATAGGTTAAATTTCGTCATAAAGAATTATCTAAGTAACTTTTGTTCTTTTAAAAAACTAATATTAAATTGAATATCAACCAACTATACATATCGAGTAATCCGACACAAAACTACAAAATAATTTTAGATGTATTGTATAAAATATTAAACACTAATTTACACAAAAAAACACTATGGACAAAAAGAAACCTTATTTTAACCTTTCAGAAGAGCTAAAAATCTTTACCTACAGGAATATCTGAAATATCAAAAAAGTAATTTCACAGCAGCAAGAACTGTTAAAACTCTCGCTTTTGCATCAAAATCACCAAAATTGTATGCTTGATACAACTCATTTTGCAATGAAATGTCTTCAATTAATTCAATGGACGATTGATAATAGGCATCTAACTTTGATTTAACTTCCTCATCTCGTTCGTACCAAATATTTTCAGGATTCATCCCAAAACGCCACATTGATTGAAATGGCAATCTTTTCACAAAAGCACGATTCAGACGATAAAATAAACGCTTTAATCTGTTGTTTGTCGGTTTTCCACCAATCGCCTCCCACACAAAGTCTGCACTTTTCGGGTATAATTTATTCATCCAATCCACATAAAGATTTCTATCTTTTCTAAACTTATCGGGAATGGAAAAAGCAAATTGGAGAAAATCATTGTTCAAAAACGGCGAAAATGTTGACCCAATCAAATCAAAATAGAGAAATCCATTGCTTTCATTTGTGAAAATCGCATTGTAAATATAAGCCATTTCAGGATTTTGATACCGATTTAATACCGAATCAACATAAGATTTTACCTCTTGATGAGGTTTTTTAGAAGCATACAACCGATTTTTGTAAAAATCTTCATTTCTGTTTGCCGAACTTCCCATTATCGTATCGCCCATAATTCCGGTATGAATCATTCCAATTCGAGCAGCATCAAGTTGCGAAACGACACTATAAACATGACTACAACCAGTATAAACCCCTACTCCATCATTCACAGCGACAACATTATCTATTTCTGTCAACAACTTTGACGTTAAATTATAATGAGAAAATGGCATTTGTAAAGAATTTGCAATTTGTTTGGCAATCAAATGATCAGCATAATCTGATTGAGAAAAATTTAGTAGATTTTGGTTTGTAAATCCGTTTTTCAGTCCATTGAAAACCACTAATCGTGAATCCAAACCTCCGCTTAATGTTGTTAAATGGGGAAAATTGTTTTTCTCATCTATTTCTAACGAAGATTTTAAGGCTTTACTAAATTTCAAATCCAATTTTTCAATCAATTCGTCTTTTGGTAAATTTATCTTCTGAATTTGCTCCAAATGAAAATAAAAATCACATGATAATTTACCTTCCGAAAACTCGCAATATTCGCCGGCACGTATTTTTTTTACATTCTCAATCCAAGTAATATCTTCAAAGAGAAATCCATTATTTACCATTAATCTGACTGCAAGTGGGAGCAATCGATACTTTATTTTTAATTCCTTTAAAGCGTTGCTTAGCGTAAATAAATCGGTGGAAAAAATGAAATAAGATTTGTTTTGAAAGTAGAAAAGATGCTTTGTTCCTGTTCGATTGTTGAAAATAATCCATTTTTTCTCCTTTTTCAAATAACAAAAACCGACAAAACTCCCTTCAAACTGTTCAAAAAAAGTTTCACTTTTTGCATACATCGCAAGAAGTAACTTATCAAAAGTTGATACGCTGTTTTGCAACAACAATTTATCAAGATTTAGAATTAAACCTTCCGTTACGCACAAAATTTCGTCCGTATCAATCCATATTTTTTTATCGGGAAATTTTTCAACTGAAAATTGTTCAATTTGGTACGAATCGGCTACAAAATTTCGCTTCAAATGGGCCGTTTGAAACGGAAAATTCTCTTTCCACCGAATTGAAATCGGCTTAAAATTACTATTATTATTTACGATACCAATAAAACCGTGCATTATTTAATCTGTTTTCTGTGAAAAAATTTTACTTTCGATGCTCACTTCAAACACTTTATTTAAACGATTTTTATCGTTGTCTATATGATTTAAAAGTGCTTTCGAACGGGTAAAAACGGCACACATTGTATTGGAAACATGATACAAATTAGCATGTTCTTCCGAGGACAATCCTTCTAAAATTCCTTTTATAACAGAATATCTTGGATTTACGGAATCAAAACCGTAATCGTGCCAAACGATTACAGAGTTTTCATCTTTCAACAGTTTGAATACATTTTTCGTATCGCTTTTTACCGCTTCGTATGTATGATCTCCGTCCACAAAAATCAAATCAAACGT
>JBDHYS010000102.1:0-6101 GCA_039811505.1 Paludibacteraceae bacterium
CAACTCACCGCTCCGAAATGCTTTATAAAGAGATGGGAAAGGGTTTTTTTGAGCAAGTTTCTGAGCGAAGAAGACCTGGAACGGTTGCAGTGGCGGCGGCTATAAAAAATAAATACAATATCAAAGTTGTTCCTCACATTATTTGTAGTGGATTTACAAAAGAAGAAACAGAATATGTTTTGATAGATTTGAAATTTTTGGATATTAACGACCTTCTTCTGCTTCGTGGCGACAAAGCAAAGCACGAAAAAAGTTTTATCCCAACCGGACATACGTATGCTACCGAATTGCAAGAGCAAGTAAATCGGTTTAATATGGGCTATTTTTTAAATGGCTCAAAAATGAAGGTGATTGATGAGCCGTTTTCGTATGGAATGGCTTGTTATCCCGAAAAACACGAAGAGGCTCCCAATTTGGAATCGGATTTGCGTTGGGCAAAAAAGAAAGTCGAGAATGGAGCAGAATATTTAGTTACGCAAATGTTTTTTGATAATCAAAAATATTATGATTTTGTAGATAAATGTCGTGAAATTGGGATTGATGTGCCTATTATTCCCGGTTTGAAACCCATTACAATGTTAAATCAGCTTACAGTTCTCCCAAAAATATTCAAAACAGATATTCCGGAAGCATTTGCCAAAGAACTTAGAAAGTGCAAAACAGATGCAGATGCTTCAAAAGTGGGTGTAGAATGGTGTGTCGAGCAAGCAAAAGATTTAATGAAACACAATGTTCCGAGTATCCATTTTTACAGTATGATGGCGGTTGAAAGTATTCGTAAAGTTGCCAAAAAAATATATTAATTTGACTGCTGATGTTTTTTAAGTTGATTTTTATCGTTATTTTTCTTGTTTTTTTCGGATTATTCATTCTTGTTTCATTCGGATTTCGGATTTATCGTTTTTTGTTTCGCGGAGGAGATCACTCCAATTCAAATCAGACTTTCCAATCGCCAACCGATGAGAGTACAAAAAGAAAGACAAACGAAAAGATTATTGGGAAAAATGAGGGTGAATATGTAGATTTTGAGGAGATTGAAGAGTAGTTTTTTAGTGTTTTTTTTGTGAATTTTACATAATTATATGTTTTATGTCATCGCTTTTTTACTTGCAGGATTTATTCTTGGAAAAATCTTACCAAGTAAAATTTTTTTATGGATACAAAAGTTAATTTCGGTTTTAATTTGGTCGCTTTTGTTTTTGTTAGGCTTGGAAATGGGAAAAAATGACACTATTTTCAGCCAATTTCATCTTCTCGGATTTGATGCTTTTCTACTAACTATTTTTGCGGTTTTCGGGAGTTTAATTTCGAGTAGTTTGGTTTGGAAATGGATAAACAAAAGTAAAAAATGAAAAACAGTTTTATCATACTTTTGTTTTTTGTTGCGGGTGTTTTGCTTGCACGATTTGGAAAAACCGATTTTATCACCGATGAGAGCAAACTTAGTTTTTACGTTTTATGTGCTTTGATGTTTTCGGTTGGTGTGAGTGTGGGTGGAAATAAAACAATTCTCAATGCAGTCCGAAAAATTAATCCCCGATTTTTTTTATTACCGCTTGCTACAATTATTGGAACTTTGGGAGGGGCTTTTGTTGCTGCGTTTTTTCTTGCCAATTATTCCCTTTCAGAATGGTTGGCTGTTGCTTCTGGATTTGGATATTATTCACTTTCAAGTATTTTGATTACTGAAAACAGTGGTGCTGAATTGGGAGCAATTGCACTTATGTCCAATGTTTTAAGAGAAATTATTACGCTTATTTTTGCCCCAATAATGGTGAAATATTTTGGAAAATTAGCCCCAATTTCTTCCGGCGGAGCAACTACAATGGACACTACATTGCCCATAATTACACGTTATTCAGGTGAAGAAATGGTGATGATTTCAGTTGTACACGGTTTTATGTTGGATATTTCTGTCCCTTTTTTAGTTACGTTTTTTTGCTTTCTTTCATAACATTTTTTTTGCTAAAAAATCATAAATTGTTCATAATTACAAAAAAAAATGTATTTTTGTGCTATAAAACATATTTATACAACACTTTTCTACATTTCAGCGTATGCCTAAAAGACAATTTATTTTAAAACCAATCTATGAAGTTGCCACTTTTTGGGATGTATTAACTCATGACGAGCGAAATTTTTTAAGCAATGCTCACGGATTGTTGCACTTTGGAAAGAACGAAGTTATTCAAAGTGAAGGAGAAAGACCCACTCAACTAATGATTTTGGCAGAAGGAAAAGTAAAAGTGAGTAAAATAGGAGCCAATAATCGGTTGCAAATTGTGAGAATGTTAAAACCGGGAGAACATATCGGTTTCAGGGCAATCATTGCAAATGAATTAAACAGCACAACCGTAGTTGCAGTCGAACCGACAACGATTTACACCATCAGTTCCGAAAATTTTATTTCGATTTTGAGAAATAACAATGCTTTTTGTTACCGATTTTTAGAAGAATTAGCTTTTGACTTAGCAGAATCGGATGCTCGAACTGTCAATTTGACACAAAAACACATTCGAGGAAGATTGGCAGAAGCTTTGCTCTTATTAAAAGACAACTACGGTTTGGAAGCAGACAAAGCAACCATCGGAATTTATCTTTCTCGTGAAGATTTGGCTAATCTTTCCAATATGACCACTTCCAATGCAATACGCACATTGGCAAATTTTGCAAATGAGGATATTATAACCGTTGATGGACGAAAAATAAAAATTATTGACGAGGAAAAATTACGTAGAATAAGTAAGTTAGGATAAAAAACAGATAAACATTTTTCTCCCACAATTTATTTCTATTTTTTTTCGCTCCTTTTCATCACATTACAAAAAAAAGAGAAAAATGACACCTGTTGAAATTCATAAAAAATATAAATCGGCAACGGCTGAATTGTTACAAGGTAATTTGAAAAATACTTTTCAAACAGCTTTGGAGCTTGGCAATGAGTTGCAATCGCCCACCATTTTAGACACTCTCGCAAACGCTGAAACGAGTTATAAATACTTGTTGGAATATTTTGTTGATGGAAAACCCGATCCGGAAAGAAATATGATTTACAATAAAATGGTGGCAACGCTTTTCCTATTGCTATCACAATTGCGTGATGAATTGCTTACGCGTGATGCCACAAATTATGAATTTACTCAAAAGAGATATTTTCCATTTACAACACAAAAAAGTGCAGAAGAATTAAATAAAGCAATTTTTAGGAAAGAAAATATTGAAAAACTGCACGAAACAGGAAATTTTACGGAAGAAAATATACAGAAAATAGAACAATCTTTTGAAGAGGCTGTCCGATTTTTATTCAACTTTTTTTGTCTTAGTTCAAATTATCATACAAACGGTATGATGGGTGTTTACAATCAAATTATTGACAATTCATACACCGAAATTGTGCCAAAGTCAATGCTTATAACAGGACTTACTTTGAATCTTTGGCGTAGTTTTGACGAACAGAAATTAATTCTTTTATTGGACGCTTGCAATAGTAATGAAGTGCATTCAAAACAAAGAGCACTTGTGGGATTGTGTTTTTTATTGGTGAAATACAATAAGTTTATCCCTTATTTTCCTTCCATTCGTAACAGATTAATTCTTCTTGCAGATGAAAATGGAATTGCCGAAAGTATGCAAAATATTATTATTCAGATAATTGCAACAACCGAAACAGATAAAATTTCTAAAAAACTTCAAGAAGAGATTTTTCCGGAATTGGCAAAACTGCGTCCGTTAATGGACAAAGGATTAAGCGGAGAAAATCTATTGAGTTCCGATGAATGGGGTGAAATAAATCCCGAATGGCAAGAAATTTTTGAAGAAAGTGGAGCTTCGGATTTGATGCAGGATTTGGCAGAAATGGAAATGAGCGGTGCTGATGTCTATATGAGTACGTTTTCTATGTTGAAATCGTTCCCGTTTTTCTCCAATTTTTCCAATTGGTTTTTGCCGTTTGATGCTCAAAATTCAAATGTGAAAGAACTTTTTAAAGACGATGAAAAATCCATTTTACACTCATTTCTCAACTCAAATGTAATGTGTAATTCGGACAGATATTCTTTTTGTTTGAGCATTTTGCAAATGCCTGAGATGCAAAGAAATATGATGAAAAGCTCATTTGGTGAAGCATCGGAGCAAATGGATGAAATCAATAAGGAAAAAAAACTTTATTCTCCTCAAACGGAGGAAAAAGCTGTGGCAAAGCATTATATCAGGGACTTATTCAGATTTTTTAAATTAAACAACCACAGAGCCGATTTTTCAGATATGTTTAAAGCTTCTTTGTTGATTCACAAAACATATTTGTTCGATTTATTATCTTCCAACAATAAAATTCAGAACGATATTGCGGAATTTTATTTCACTAAAAAACTGTACAAACAAGCGTTGGAAATTTTTTTGAAAATAGAAAAAACAGAAGATCCCACAGCCATTTTATATCAAAAAATCGGATATTCTTACCAGCAAACTTCGCAGTTGGGAAAAGCATTGGATTCTTACAAAAAAGCAGATTTAATTCAGTCCGATGATTTTTGGACCATTAGAAAAATGGCATTGTGCTTCAGACTTATTGGCGACTATGAAAACGCATTGAAACAATATCAACACGCACATTATTTAAAACCTGAAAATCTTTCGATTCGTTTGCAAATTATAAATTGTCAACTTGAACTGAAAAAATACAACAAAGCAATCGAATCTTCGGTAGCACTTCAAAATGAATTTCCTAATGACAAAAAAGTGCTTAGAATTACAATTTTAAGCTCTTTTGTCGGTAAAAATTTATCACAAGCAAAATATAATTTATCACTTCTTTTAGATGAAAACGACATCACAACAGACGATAAAATGATTGCTGCTCATTTGTTTTGGTGCTTGCAAGAAAATGAACAGGCAAAAAAATACTATTTTAACTGCTTGAAAGATGCAAATTTTGAATGGGGAAAATTCTTGGCTACGTTTGATAAGCACAAATATTTATTGACCCAAAACGATGTAGATGAGAAAGAAATCTCACTTCTTTTAGATGCGTTGCGATATTCTTTGTCTGATTTTTAATATCAAAACAAACAAATTAAGGCTAAAATCAAATTGCACACACCAACAAATTTTGCTATCTTTACAACTTTTCGTGTAAATAATTTTCTTCTATCTTGTTTGCACGAAACGAGAAATAATGTTTTTAATCAAAAAAATAAATAATCAAAGATAAAAATTAATTAGATTCAATGCGACCCTATATTGTAATTACAAATGATGATGGATATGATGCTCTGGGCATCCAGTTTTTAACAAAAGTAATGCGAACAATTGGAGATGTGTTGGTTGTTGCACCTGATGGACCACGTTCAGGACAATCCAATGCGTTGACCGTTACAAAACCGATACGAGTGAGATTGTCTGAAAAAGAGGAAGGCTTTGAGCATTATATTTGTTCCGGAACGCCGACAGATTGTTTGAAAATTGCTTTTAATGAATTGATTACAAGAAAACCAGATTTGGTTGTTTCGGGAATTAATCACGGCTCCAATGCGGCAATAAATGTAATTTATTCAGGAACAATGGGTGCTGCTTTTGAGGGTTGTGAAAACGGAATTCCGTCTATCGGATTTTCGATTACAAGTTTTAAACCCGATGTGGATTTTTCGTTTTTTGAACCCTATATTCGTTCCATTTCAAATAAAATTTTATCAAATGGATTGCCCTCCAATATCTGTTTGAATGTGAACGCACCTGCAGGAAAACTGAAAGGGACGAAAATTGCTCGACAATGCAAAGGACAATGGATAAAAGAGACTGCAAAACGAATCGATCCGATCGGACACGACTATTTTTGGCTAACAGGAATGTTTGATAATCACGAACCGGAAGCAGAAGATACTGATGAATGGGCTTTGAAAAATGGATATGTCTCAATTGTTCCTACAACTATTGATATGACGGCACATCATTTTATTTCATCTTTGAAAGAGTGGCAATTTTAATCAAATAGATTGAATTTTAAATGGAGAAATTTAACCGATTTTTGTATGGATTTATATTGGGTCTGATTTTGCCGATTTTGTTTATTTGGCTCTATTTATCCGTTAATTATCTTTTGGATT
>JBDHYS010000103.1:0-6092 GCA_039811505.1 Paludibacteraceae bacterium
TTGAAAAAATAATTTTCAAAATCGGTTGTTGGAACATTTGATTTTCCATCAAGAAACGAGAATAAATCTTTGAACATTCTGCTTGCAGCTCCAGATGCAGGAACAAATTTGATGATTTTTTTGTCGCCTTGCAGATAATTTTCCCACTCATTGATATAATATTCAATTTCTTTTGCCGAAATTTTATCAATTCCTTTACCAACTGTGGCAGAACTTTTGATTTTTAAAAAAGGAAATCCGTTTTTAAAACTTGCCAATTGTTCTTCGATTTGTTCTTTTGTAATTCCTTTTTCTTGTAGAAAAGTTAAATCAGATGGTGTAAGCATGGTGAAATTTTTTTTTATATGATTTTTCTAATAATTTCCCAATTGTTTTTCAATTAAAATCAGCTCATCTTCCCTTTTCTTAAGAAAAGAGAGATAATCCATCAAATTATAGATTGTGTTATCTTCTGAAAAGTTATAAATCAGAATTTCAGGATAAATCGTGATGGCTTGATTACAAAAATACAAAGCTTTCTCGATATTTCCAATTATTTCGTACGCAATGGCAATATTGTTGGTAGCATAAAATTTTAGATTGTTGCTTTTGCTCTCATCGGCAGCTTTTTGCCAAAGCTGAATGGCGGCATCCCATTTTTTTACAAAAACAGAATCCATTGCTTGTCGCATCAATTTATTTTTCGGATTATAAAAATAGCGATCTTGCTTTTCCCAAAAAGGAATAAATCGTTCTGCCACGTTGGCACCGGTTAAAAGTGAAGCATCTACTAACGCATCGTATCGGTTGGGTAGATTTTTTACATTCCAGTTTTCCCATGAAAATTCATCGGTGTATGTTTTGGTGATGATTGATGTGGGATTAAGATGATGAATGGACCAATCTGTTTTTATTTTTACATCGAGAGCCGAAAAAATCTCGTTGGATTCGTTGTGATACTCGCCCAAAGTTCCTCCGGTTTCTATTTTATCAAGAGAAATAATTGCATCGACATTGTAAAGATAACAAAGAGCATTTATTTTATTATTGTCCAATGGTGTTGTTTTATAGAAATTGTTTGAGGTGTTTTGTGAAGTGTGCAACGCTTGAACTGAATTAAAAAAACCTGTTTCTTCCAAATTTTCTCTTAATCGGGCATTGCAAAAAATGGCTGCACTGTCAAATTTTACAATTTCAGAATTATTGTTGCCATCAGGAAATAACAAATTAAAATGTCCTACATTATCGGCTTGTGGAACGGAATTATTTACAATTAAAATTCGGTTCACGTCTTTTGCAAAAGTTACTTCGGCAGGACGGAGAATATCCAATGTTGTGTACATTCGAGAAGTAGCACAACTTGAAAGCAAAATAACGGTTAAAAAAAGGAGCAAAAGAGATTTATTCGTTGCAATTTTCATTTTTTTTCAGATAATTTGGACAAATAATCAAATTGAAAAATTTAAAACAAAAAATTTTCATCAGTAAAAACAAGAATTTACGACAAAGTTAGAAATATATTGTCAGATTATCATAAGCATAATGGATATTGAGCGGTAATTTTTGTTCGATTTCTTCGTGCAATCCCAAATCGTGGCTCGCATGGATGAAAAAAGTCTGTTTTGCACCAATAATTTGTGCAATATGTATGGCTTCATCAAGAGAAAGGTGCGAAATGTGTTTCTCAATTCTCAAAGCATTGATAATCAAAACATCCAAGTTTTGAAGTTTGTTAAATTCTTCATCGGGTAGGGTTTTTATGTCTGTAAGATAAGCGATGTTTCCAATTCTAAATCCTAAAATGGGTAAATTTGCGTGCATTATTCGGATGGGAATAATGGTATTTCCATTGATTGAAAACGGGCGGATATCAATTTCATTCAGTTGCAAACGTGGAACGCCGGGGTATTTTTTTTCGGTAAAACTGTAAGGCATATTTCTTTTTACGGCATTTAATACGCTTTTTTCTCCGTAAATTTCTACTTCGCCCAAAGGTCGAATATCATCTAAACCACCCACATGATCATAATGTTCGTGCGTAAGCAAAATGGCATCTACATTTGTAATGTTGTTGGTAATCAGTTGTTGTCGTAAGTCGGGTCCGGCATCAATCAAAAAATGATTGCCGTTAATTGAAATATACGCCGCACAGCGTAAACGTTTATCTTTTGGGTCGGTCGAAGTGCAAACTTTACACGAACAACCAATTTGAGGTATTCCGGTTGAAGTGCCTGTTCCTAAAAATGTGATATAATTCATCTTTCTAAATGTGAATTTCTATTTGCTAATAAAAGTAACGGCGAAAATAGTAAAAATGATTTTGTTTCAAGATTTTTTAACGTTTTAAAGAGTTGAAATTGATAATTTATTTATGTAAAAAACAGTTCTTCGTAAGGAATTTTATACCTATATTTGTAGCACATAAAATTACAAAAACAAATCGTATGGCATTGCATATTTGGCTTATTTTTTTACTTGTTTTTTTTATGGTTTTGCCGGATAGCTGGTTTTATAAAAAAATGAAACAACATGGGTTTTATCCTTGGTTTCGGATTTTATCGCTTTTGCCATTGGTGTTTTTTGTGCTTGTGTTTCTCTACATCCGATTTGTTTTGCGATATTATGGCGATTATCATTTGACATCGCTTTCGACTTGGGTTTTCATTGTACTTTCCATTGTGTATATTCCCAAAATCACTTACATAAGTTTTTATTATTTCAATCGTTGGTTTAATCGTTTATTCAAAACTTCGACACGCTTTTTTCGATATTTTGGTTTTATCATAGGATTGAGTATGACTGCAATCGTTTTTTATGGACTGATTATTACGAATAATAATTTTTATGTAAAACATCAAATTATTGAATCTGATGAAGTTCCAATTGGTTTTGATGGGCTAAAAATAGTTGTCATTGGAGATACGCATTTGGGAAATTGGAACAAACGGCATAGTAATATGGAGAAAGTTGTCCGATTGGTGAATGAAGAAAACGGAGATATAATTTTTTTTACGGGTGATTTGATAAATAATTACAGCAATGAAATAGATGGTTGGGAACCTTATTTTTTAAAACTAAAATGCAACTCTGGTAAAAAATACGCGGTGCTTGGAAATCATGATTATGGCGATTATACACGCTGGAAATCGGATGAAGAAAAGCAAATAAATCTTGAAAAAACAAAAGTGAAAATTAGAAGTTTGGGTTTTGATTTGTTGCTAAATGAGCATAGAAATATTGTGAGAAATGGCGATACGATAACAATTGTTGGCGTTGAAAACTTCGGTTCGGGACATACGCACAATTATTCGGATTTGCCAATAGCATTGCAAAACACCAAATCGGATCGAAAAAAGATACTTTTGTCGCATGACCCCAATCATTGGGAAGCAGAAGTTGTTCTTTCTCAACCGTCTATTTTTTTAACTGTTTCCGGACATACGCACGCAGCACAAATGGGATGGGTGAAGAGAAATTTTCAAATTTCGCCTGCAAGTTTTGTGTTTCATCAATGGGACGGTTTGTATCAAAAAGGAGATCAAAGTATTTACGTGAACCGAGGTTTGGGCGTTGTAGGCGTTCCTTTGCGAATTGGCGTTCCACCCGAAATTACAGTTTTAGAACTGAGAAGAAAAACGAAATAGGCAGATTTTCTTCCCAAATCAAACTGATTTTTCCCATTTTACCTCATCGGAATTTCCATAATCAATAATTCAGCATTGTCTGAAAGTGATTTTATCGAAATTGAATCACCGTTTTCAATTCCCAATCCATCTCTTTTGGAAATTATTTGGTTGTCAATTTCAAAACTGCCCGAAAGAACGAAAAGATAAAGTCCGTTTTCTTCTTTTTTCAACGAATATTCGATGGAATTTCCTTTGTCGAATTTTCCAATATGAAACCACGCGTCTTGATGAATCCAAACTCCGTCATCATCAGTATTTGGTGAAACTATTTGTTGAAAACGGTTGATTCTGTCTTCCATTTTCAATGTGATTTGGTCGTAACGTGGAGTTACGTTTTTCTTGTTTGGAAAAATCCAAATTTGAAGAAATTTTACCGCTTTATCTTTATTGTGGTTAAATTCACTGTGATAAACGCCTGTTCCTGCACTCATTACTTGAATATCGCCGTGTTTTATAATGGTAGAATTTCCCATATTATCTTTGTGTTCCAAATCTCCCTCCACTGGAATGCTGATAATCTCCATATTTTCGTGCGGATGCAATCGAAATCCTTGTCCGCCTTCTACAAAATCATCGTTCAAAACACGCAAAACGCCAAAATGTACCCGCTCTGCGTTGTAATAATTGGCAAAACTAAATGTGTGATACGATTTTAACCAACCATGATCGGCAAAACCACGCGTATCGGATTGATGTAAAGTGTATTTTTTCATTTTCTTTTATATTTTTTCAACAAAAATATCCATCGGTTTTCTGATTTTTGTTTTTTTTGCCAAACTATCTTCCTCTTCATTTCTGTAACCGAGCGTAAGTAAAAGCGTTATTTCTTCTTTTTCTGTGTTCAAATTAAGATATTTATTTAACGCATCAGGATTAAATCCTTCAATGGGAGTTGTGTCAATTCCTAATTGTGCTGCAGCCATACAAGCAAATCCTAAAGCGATGTAGGTTTGGTGTATCATCCAGCTAAATCTGTTAATTTCAGGCGTATCAACCACTCTCTGAATCTTTTTTCGATAGTTTTCAATGTATTCGTCTGTGGCATTTCTAACATTTCTCATCTCATTTAAATAATGTTCAACATATTCATAATCAATCGATTTGTTTGTTTTAAACAGTATAAGATGTGAACATTGCTTTACAACAACTTGCGGACAAGCAATTTCAAAAATTTCTTCTTTAACTTTTTCGTTATCTGTGATGATAATGTTAAATGGTTGCAATCCATAAGCTGTTGGTGTCAGTCGGATGGCTTCCAAAATCGTATGTACATCGTCTTCAGATACTTTTTTATCAATCATTCTTTTTGTTGCATACCGCCAATTTAATGCTTCTATTAATTCCATATAGTAAAATAAGATGTTTTGTTAAATATTGCGTTTTTATACTTATTATTAAACACTAAAACCAATTTGAATGGTAAATGTTTTATATTTTAAAATTGTAAGGTATAAATTATTTCTATTTGATTTTTAAAATAAAATTTAGAGGAGATTTTTTGTTTATTTCTCCTCTAAATTTGAATTATTTACATTGGTTTTTTTCGTTATGACATGTTATAATGTGTATGAAACAGTAATTCCAAGTTGTGTTGGTTTTCCTTTTTGGAAGAATTTATTACCAAATGATTCAAAATAAAAAGTATTATACGAGGTGTTGAAAATATTTTTTCCCCAAATATCCAATCGAATGTTATTCTTTTTTACGCCAAGTTTGAAATCGGTTGTGTTGTAAAAATCATCGTACAAATCGTTTGATTCGTTCCAATATATTTTTCCAATTCCACTCCACGCAATGTTTGCAATAAAGCCATTTATAAAGCCTTTGTTCCATGTTTTTTGATACGATAGATTGGTGTTTACAGTATTTTGAGGGGCATAAGGGACAAGTTTACCTGAATAATCCACTGTATTCCCATTTTCGATGCTCAAATAATGTTTGAAACTTGCATGAGCAAATCCATAATTGATATCCCAATAAAATCCCGAACCTAAATCAATATCCATACTTGCTTCTACTCCTTTGCTCACTGCTTTTCCTGCGTTGGTAAGTTTTCTTCCGGCTCCACTTTCCAAAAACTCTGTAAGTTGCAATCCGTTAATTTTCATAAAGAAAAGCGTTATGTTTGTTTTGATTCGTTGGTCTGCAAATGTATTATTCCAACCCATTTCGTAGTTCCAGCTTGTTTCGGGACGATACATTATTCGTGCCTTTACTTCATCTTCATTCAATTGTGGATTTCGTGGATTAAGTGCATCTCTAACGATATCTGAAATTTCATGAATGTTGAAACCGCCTGTTTTATATCCTTTTGCAAAACTTCCGTAAATAAAATTTCCTTTGTTCCATCCATATTTTAATGAAAATTTTGGAAGAATTTCTAAAAATAAAGTATCAACAGTTCCTTTAAGCGTTGCTTGGTGCGAC
>JBDHYS010000104.1:0-6079 GCA_039811505.1 Paludibacteraceae bacterium
TCTTCAGCTGATTTTGAAAACGCATTTGCAGCTACTTCAAGTTTTGTTGTAAGTGTTCCTTTTCCTAAAATTTTAACTAATTGTGTTTTTGAAAGAAAACCTGCTTCACGTAATTCTTCTAACCCAATTTTTGTGAGTTGTTTAGCGTCTGCTAAAGTTTGAAGTGTTTCGAGATTAATAGCTTTATATTCAACACGATTTATATTGTTAAAACCAAATTTTGGAAGACGTCTTTGTATTGGCATTTGACCTCCTTCAAATCCGACTTTACGAGAATAGCCAGAACGAGATTTTGCTCCTTTATGACCTCTTGTTGCTGTTCCTCCCATTCCTGAACCAGATCCACGTCCAATTCTTTTGCGATTTCTAACGGAACCTGCGGCTGGAGTTAAATTACTTAAATTCATAATTTTTATAATATTGTCTGTTTATAAACTCGTATTATTTAGTTAATTATTTGAACTAAGTGATGAACTTTAGATACCATTCCTCTGATTGATGGAGTATCTTCATGTTCTACTACTTTATTCAATTTTTTTAGACCTAATGCATCCAATGTTCTTTTTTGATCTATCGGACAACCGATACGGCTTCTTACTTGTTTAATTTTTATTGTTGCCATGCTTAATTAACTCTCTATTTTACTATCCGTTAAAAACTGAATTCATTGAAACACCTCTATTTTGAGCTACTTGGTGTGCATCTCTTAATTCACTTAAAGCTAAAATTGTGGCTTTAACTAAATTGTGTGGGTTAGAAGATCCTTTAGATTTAGCTAAAACATCTGTAATTCCTACACTTTCTAATACAGCACGCATCGCACCACCTGCTTTAACTCCTGTTCCGTTTGTAGCCGGTGCAATAAATACTCTTGCTCCTCCAAATTTTGCTAATTGTTCGTGCGGAATTGTTCCGTTTAATACGGGAACTTTGATAAGATTCTTTTTAGCAGCTTCAGTTCCTTTTGCAATAGCAGCTGTTACTTCACCGGCTTTACCTAATCCCCAACCAACGATGCCATCTTCATTTCCTACAACTACAATTGCCGAAAAACTAAAAGCACGTCCACCTTTTGTTACTTTTGTTACACGATTTACAGCTACTAACGTATCTTTTAACTCTAAATCATTTGTGGTTTTTACTCTATTCATATTTGTTGCCATCTCGATTAAAATTTAAGTCCAGCTTCACGTGCAGCGTCAGCTAATTGTTTAACTCTTCCGTGAAACAAGTAACCATTACGATCAAATGTTACACTATTAATTCCTGCTTCCAAAGCTGCTTCAGCAATTTTCTTTCCTACACTTGCAGCTTGTTCCGATTTAGTAACTTTATCTTTAGATGTAGCTTTTCCTAATGATGAAGCTGATACCAACGTAACGCCTCTTTCATCATCAATTATTTGAGCGTAAATCTGTGCGTTACTACGAAAAACTGTTAAGCGTGGTCTTTCTGCAGTACCTGTTATTTTTGTACGGATATGTAGTTTTATCCTTTGTCTTCTTTTTAATTTTATATTACTCATTTTTTCACAAGTTTACGTAGGTTATTTACCAGCTGATTTACCAGCTTTACGACGAATATATTCTCCTTGGAATTTAACTCCTTTACCTTTGTATGGTTCAGGTTTACGGAACGAACGAATCTTTGCACAAACTTGTCCTAACAATTGTTTGTCGGCACTTTCGAGCATGATTAATGGATTTTGATTACGTTCTGATTTGGTTTCAACTATTACTTCTTTCGGTAGTACCAAATAAATTGGGTGTGTAAAACCTAAAGAAAGTTCCAAAACTTGTCCTTGATTATTGGCTCTAAACCCAACACCGACTAATTCCAATGTTTTCTTAAAACCTTCAGAAACTCCGATAATCATATTGTTGATCAACGAGCGATATAAACCATGAAAAGCACGATTTTGTTTGTCATCATTTGGTCTTGACAATTTACACTCGTTACCTTCTACTTCTATTTTAATATTTGGGTCAATTGTTTGTGTTAATTCACCCTTTGCTCCTTTCACAGTAACTACATTATCAGAAACTGAAACTGTAACTCCTGCTGGGATTGTGATTGGTAATTTTCCTATTCTTGACATACTTAATTCCTCCCCTTATTAATATACGTAACACAAAACTTCACCACCTACATTCAATTTCGCAGCTTCTTTGTCTGTCATCACACCTTTAGAAGTGGAAAGAATAGCTATACCTAATCCATTTAATACGCGTGGCATATCTTTATAACCAACGTACTGACGAAGACCCGGTGTCGAAACTCGTTTTAATTTTTTGATCGAATTGACTTTATTCACTGGGTCATATTTTAGTGCAATTTTTATTACACCTTGAGTACTGTCTTCTACAAATTTGTAGTTAAGGATATATCCTTTTTCATGTAATATCCTTGTAATTTCTTTTTTTAAGTTTGATGCGGGAATTTCTACCACACGGTGATTTGCTTTAATAGCGTTCCGCAATCGAGTTAAATAATCTGCTATTGGATCTGTCATTGATTTGTTTTTTAAATTGATCCCTCAAAAGGGATAATATTTAATAATTCTCTATTTTTAATACAAAATTGGTTTTTTACCAACTTGCTTTTTTCACTCCCGGTATTAATCCCTTTGATGCCATTTCCCTAAATTGGATACGTGAAATTCCAAATTGACGCATATATCCTTTTGGGCGACCAGTAATTTTGCAACGATTGTGTAAGCGAACCGGTGATGCATTTTTTGGAATAGCCTGTAGCGATTCGTAATCACCCTCAGCTTTTAATTGTGCACGTTTTTCCGAATACTTAGCAACCATTCTGGCTCTTTTAACCTCACGGGCTTTCATTGATTCTTTTGCCATCTTTTTCTTCTTTAATTATTTTTCTTAAATGGTAATCCGAATTCTCTTAATAAGGCATATCCTTCTTCGTCTGTATTAGCAGTAGTAACAAAAGTAATGTTCATTCCTAATAATTTGCTAATGCTATCGATATTGATTTCAGGGAAAATTATTTGTTCTGTAATACCTAATGTGTAGTTACCACGTCCATCTAATTTGTTATTGATACCTTTAAAGTCACGAATACGAGGAAGTGCCACTCGAACTAAGCGTTCCAAAAATTCGTACATACGTTCTCCACGTAGTGTTACACGAACTCCAATCGGCATTTTTTTCCTCAACTTAAAGTTAGAAACGTCTTTTGTAGAGAGCGTAGCAACAGCTTTCTGACCAGCTATTGTTGTCATTTCATTAATAGCTGTTTCAATTATTTTTTTATCTGCAACTGCTATTCCAAGTCCTTGATTTAATACAATCTTTTCTAAACGTGGAACTTGCATTATGCTGGAATAATTGAATTCCTTCATTAAAGCCGAAACAATACGTTCGTTATATTCCTTTTTTAAATTTGCTGTTTCCATATTCTAAATTTCCTCTTTCGTTTTTTTAGAAATTCTTACCAATCTGCCTTCTGCATTTCTAACACGTCCAACTCGAACGGGAATACCTTTCTCTACCGGATTTAGGTTAGAAATATGGATTGATGCTTCCTTTTTTACAATACCACCTTGTGGATATTTTGCATTTGGTTTTGTGTGTTTAGACACCAAATTTACACCTTCCACAATTGCACGTTTTTCTTTTACTAAAACTTCAAGAACACGTCCGGTTTTACCTTTATCAACACCTGTATTTACAAATACGGTATCTCCTTTTTTTATGTGTAATTTACTCATCACTTCTATTTTTTTCGAATGGTTATAGCACCTCAGGTGCAAGTGATATAATTTTCATATTCGTAGCACGCAATTCACGAGCTACCGGACCAAAAATACGGCTTCCCCTTATATCTCCCGAATTATTTAATAACACACAGGCGTTATCATCAAATCGGATGTAAGAACCGTCAGCTCTACGTACTTCTTTTTTTGTTCGCACGATAACTGCTTTTGAAACGATCCCTTTTTTAATATCGCTGGAAGGTATTACGCTCTTTACACTCACAACGATAATATCACCTAATGAAGCGTATCGTCTTCCTGTACCACCAAGCACGCGAATACAAAGTACTTCCTTTGCCCCGCTATTATCAGCTACTGTTAGTCTTGATTCTTGTTGTATCATAACGTAATTATTTAGCTCTTTCGTTAATTTCGATTAATCTCCATCTTTTCATCTTGCTCAACGGACGAGTCTCCATAATGGTTACTGTATCACCAATATTGCAATCGTTCTTTTCATCATGAGCATGATATTTCTTTGTTTTGTTCACGAACTTACCATAAAGTGGATGTTTTTCTTTCCATTTTACAGCTACAGTGATGGTTTTGTCCATTTTATTACTTGACACCACACCTGTTCTTACTTTTCTTAATTTTCTTGTTTCCATCAGAATCTCGCTTTTTTATTTGTTTAATTCTCTCTGACGCAATTCTGTTGCGATGCGTGCAATGTTACGACGTACATCTTTGATCTGAAGAGGATTGTCGAGCGGAGATATTGCATGGTTCATTTTAAGACGTAATAGATGGCTTTTTTCTGCATCCAAACGTTCCAAAATTTCTTTATCAGATAACTCTTTTATTTCGCTAATTTTCATTGTTCTTAAGATTTTTGAGATGATAAATCATAGTCACGTCTTACAACGAACTTAGTTGATATGGGTAATTTTTGAGCTGCCAAGCGTAATGCTTCTTTTGCAACATCAAAAGGAACTCCTTCTATTTCAAAAAGGATACGTCCGGGTGTTACTGGTGCAACAAAACCTTCGGGGGCTCCTTTTCCTTTTCCTTGACGTGTATCAGCTGGTTTGCGTGTGATTCCTTTATCAGGAAAAACTCTAATCCAAACTTGACCTTCACGTTGCATAAAACGGGTAACAGCAATACGAGCTGCTTCTAACTGACGTCCTGTAATCCACTTAGCTTCCAAGGCTTTGATTCCAAACGAACCAAAAGCCAATTGGTGTCCACGTTGGGCATTACCTTTAAACTTCCCGTCCTGCTGCCTTCTATATTTGACTTTCTTAGGTTGTAACATAATATTTTAATCTATTCTGTTCGTTTTTTATTTTCTTTTCTTTCTAAAACCTTTTCCGCCACGATCATTTGGTCTGTCTGATGAACGACCACCTCTTGAAGAGTCTTTTGAAGCTGTAAAACTAGGGGCAAGATCACGCTTTCCATAAATTTCACCACGACAAATCCAAACCTTAACACCGATAAGTCCTACCTTAGTTAAAGCCTCTGCATGAGCATAGTCAATGTCAGCTCTAAATGTGTGAAGAGGTGTTCTTCCTTCTTTGTACATCTCTGAGCGAGCCATTTCTACACCGTTTAATCTACCTGACGTTAATACTTTAATACCTTCTGCTCCTGCTCTCATTGTAGAAGCAATTGCCATTTTCACAGCACGACGATATGCAACTTTTCCTTCAATTTGGCGTGCAATATTATTAGCCACAAGCACTGCTTCCAATTCAGGACGTTTAATTTCAAAGATATTAATTTGTATCTCTTTATCGGTTATTTTTTTCAATTCTTCTTTTAGTTTGTCTACTTCTTGTCCACCTTTTCCTATGATCAATCCCGGACGAGCTGTACAAACTGTAATTGTAACCAATTTTAGTGCGCGTTCTATTACGATTTTCGACACACTGGCTTTCGCAAGACGGGCATTCAGATAATTTCTGATTTTGCTATCTTCAAGTATCGTGTCACCATAGTTTTTGCCACCATACCAATTAGAATCCCATCCTCTAATAATTCCTAAGCGATTGCTTATCGGATTTGTTTTTTGTCCCATCTTGCTTAATTTTGGTTATCATTAGTTTTTTTTGAATCGACAAACAGTGTAACGTGATTTGAACGTTTTCTGATACGATATCCACGACCCTGTGGAGCTGTTCGTAAACGTTTTAGCATTGTGGCTGAATCAACTAACACTGCACTTACATATAAATTGGCATTTTCTGCACTTTCCTCAGTTTTTTGTTCCCAATTGGAAATAGCAGATTTTAGCAATTTCTCCATTCTGATAGAAGCTTCTTTGTTTGAGAATTTCAAAACACTTAAAGCTTTATT